>NZ_JCACHU010000057.1:0-37207 GCF_059504005.1 Belnapia sp.
AGCCAGGCCACGCAGATGCCTTTCGATCAGGCTCCGCTCACCACTCTCGATGCAATCCATCCCCTGGCCGCAACGCCAGACGACGATCCATCGTCTTCCAAAAGACCGATTCAGCTATCAAAGAGCGCTTCCACCCGAAGGCGGAAAAACACCCCGCATCGCTGCGAGGCAAAAAGCAAATGCCCGGAGGCACCGAAATCAGGAACCGGAGCAGTGCCAAACCCTGAAGCTTGGCATCGTCCGGTGATCCATCATGTAGCGCTTAGCGGCGCGACGTTCAAGACCTTTTTTGACTTCCCTTCGGTCGGTCCGTCCTTCGACGGATACAATGGCTGGTCTTGACCTTGACCAAGCACTGCCCCCGATTACTCGGGCTGACTTGCAGGGCCACCTTGCGGCGGAGCGGGGAAATAGCGCTTTGCGCCATGCGCCACAACCCCATGCCGAGAGATTTTTTTCAGTCCCGTGGCGCCCGCTGGTCCGGCCCGGCGATGGCCGTTGCCAGGTCCCGCAGCAGCGGCTTGCTCGGCAGCGGGTCCGGTCGCATCACCCGCGGCTCCGGCTGGACGCTGCAGGCATGGATCGCCCGGCAATCCGCCACCATCCTGCACTCCTTGAAGGCGCCAGCGTTCAGGCAGGCATGGCGAAAGGCGAGGCTAGGGTCCCGCCCCTCGCACAGGCGCCGCAGCTCACCGGGCACGGCCCACGGCCCCGAACCCGGAGGTGAAGCCCTCGTGCCGCAGCAAGGTGCGGTCCGAGCGGCTGCCGAACGGATCGCAGCGGCCAAGCCAGGGCTGGGGCCTTTGTGCAGACGGCCTCCGATGATCTCGGCCGTGCTGCGTCCCCATTCCCCTGCCGCCCGATCAGGCCAGGCGCGCCCCCCCTGCCCATGCAGCCCGGTCTAGCGATCCGTATAGCCGCCGATCACCGGCAGCACCTCGCCGGTGATGAAGCTCGACATCTGCGGCGAGGCGAGGAACAGGTAGGCGGGCGCGATCTCCTCCGGCTGGGCAGGCCGGCCCATCCGCGTGTTGCTGCCGAAGCCCTCGACCTTCTCCGGGTTCTCGGTCGGGTTCAGCGGCGTCCAGACGGGGCCGGGCGCCACCGCATTCACCCGGATGCCGCGCGCCGCCAGGGTGCCGGAGAGCGAGCGGGTGAAGATATGGATCCCGCCCTTGGTCATTGAATAGTCGACGATGGCCGAATTGCCGGCGAGCGCCGTCACCGAACCGCTGTTCACAATCGCCGAGCCCGGCGGCATATGCGGCACGCAGGCCTGGCTCATATGGAACATGCCGTAGAGGTTGGTCTTCACGGTCAGATCGAAATGCTCCTCGGTGAGGTCCTCGAAGCGGTTGCAGTGGAGCTGGAAGGCGGCGTTGTTCACCAGCACGTCGAGCCGGCCGAGCTCCTTCACCGTCCGCTCGGCGGCGGCGAAGCAGAAGGTGCGGTCGGTGATGTCGCCAGCGATGGTGACGGCGCGGCGGCCCTCGCGCTCCACCGCGGCGCGGACGACGTCGGCATCCTCCTGCTCATGCGGCAGGTGCATGATGGCGATGTCCGCCCCCTCGCGCGCGAAGAGCACGCAGATGGCCCGGCCGATGCCGCTGTCGCCCCCGGTGACGACGGCAACCCGGCCGGCGAGCTTGCCGGAGCCCTGCCAGTAGGGCGCGTCGTACATGGGCGAGAGCGTCTGGCTGGCCTCGATCCCCGGCTTCGCCATGGTCTCGCGCGCGAAGGGCGGCTCCGGATAGCGGCGGGCGCCGGCCTGCATGGCGCCCTTCATCGGCTCGGGCGGGCGCGTGCGGTCGGCCTCCCGCACCTGCTCGAGGATGCGGCGTTGCTGGGTGGCGGCGTCCTGCGGCTCGGTCATCAAGTCCCTCCCTTCTTCGGCCCGGCGCGGCGCGGAGCCGCTGCGGCATCCGGCCAGGCCCAAGCATTATCCGGCGGCCCAACCTACGGCTTATTTCCACTGGCCAAGCAGGCGCCATGATGTCGCATGGTATCGCACCCAGTCGGTCGGCTCGGCGATAGGACCACGGAAGACCCGCGAGGCAAACCGGGTTCGGCTGCCTCGCCCCTTCAAGGACGAGCCAGCCCGGGACCTTGCCCCGGCCTCATGCGACGCGGGCCAGGATGACTCCCGCGAGGCTCAGCGAGGCGCGGCCGCGCGGATGCGTGCAAGGTCCAGTCGGCCCTTCGCGCCCCAGCCGCTGGCATCCTCCGGCACATCCGGGCGGAAAGCCTCGTAGAGACGGAAGCCGATGCGGTTCAGCTCCTCCGGGGCGATCCCGCCGGCGAGCGCCTCCATCGCCGCCCGCACCTCGTCGAGATGCGGGCCGAAGGCGCGGGCCAGATAGGCCTCGACCGGCGCAGCCGGGGCGGGATGGCCGTCGCGCTCGGCCAGCACCTCGCCCTCCTTGTCCTGGGTCAGCGGGATGTCGCGGCCGAGCAGCCGCGTCACCTCCCGTGCCGGCCGTGCCGCCGCCTCGCCGGACGGATGGCCCTCGGCCAGGCCGAGCCGCCGCGCCTTGGCGCGGGCCGCGGTGCCGGCCACCACGCTGGCCAGGCTGAGCGCCGTCGCCGACGGGTGGCCGAGCCGCCGGGCCACCACGGCAGCCCAGAGGGTCAGCACGGGGGCGCGGTTCACCCGGATGGCGGTTTCCTGCATCGCGTCCTCCCAGGCCATGGCGACTGAAAGCCACAGCGGGGCACCGGTTTGCAGCGGGCCCGGCTTTGTATGAAGGCGTTAATGTTTCGCACACACACTGTGATCTGGCGAAACATCAATCACGCCTTGCCATTGCAGGTTGCATACGACATACATCTCAACCGTAGGCTATATCACGTTTTCGTTTTTCACGCATATTTGGGGAGAAAATCGGATGGTTTCCTCAATCGGAACAGTCTCCACGGATGCCGGCGGCAATCAGTACCGCGTCATCCTCTCCGATGATTTCAGTGCCGGCTACAAGTTCTCCAATTGGGGCAGCGTTTACCACGGCGGCAGCTACGGCAACGGCGCCTTCTGGTGGAATGCCAACGACGTCAAGGTCACCAGCGGCGAGATGCAGGTCAGCGCGACCCGCCAGTCGAACGGCAGCTGGAGCGCGGGCGGCTTCAACAGCAAGGCGGCCGGCGTCACCATCAAATACGGCACCGTCGAGTTCGACGCGCGCGTCGAGAAGGCGCAAGGCACCCAGGCCGCGATCCTGATGTGGCCGAAATCCGATGTCTGGCCGCGCGACGGCGAGATCGACATCCTCGAGACGCCGAAGGGCTCCGGGATGCACACCCTCCACTGGGCCGGCGCGAACAACAAGGACATCTACAGCGCGAAGCTCAGCGGCATCGATACCAGTCTGACGCACCACTACAAGATGACCTGGCTGCCGAACCTCCTCACCGTGGCGGTCGACGGCAAGGTGGTCGCCAGCTGGAACAACCCGGACCTCATCCCGGACGGCCCCATGGGCTTCGGCGCGATGAGCTACGTCGCCGCTCCCAGCGAGGCCTGGCTCGGCGGCGGGCCGACCAGCGCGACGCCGAGCAAGGTCACGACGCATATCGACAACGTGGTGATGTCGCAGTGGACCGGGACGGCACCTGCCGGCGGCACCTCAGGCGGCACGATCACGCCGGTCCCGGGCACGCCGGTCATCAAGACCATCGGCAGCGGCACGGACACGCTGGTGCTGAAGATCAGCGAGGATGCCTATAACGGCCACGCGCTGTACACCATCAGCGTCGACGGCAAGCAGATCGGCACAACGCTGACCGCCGGCGCCTCGCATGCCGCGGGCCAGGACGACATCATTACCGTCAAGGGCGACTGGGGCACGGGCACCCACAAGGTCACCGTCACCTTCCTCAACGACGCCTATGGCGGCTCCGCCAGCCTCGACCGCAACCTGCATGTCGACGGCATCACCTACAACGGCACGGCGCTCGCCAAGGGCACGGCCGATCTCGGCAGGAACGGCTCGGTCGACTTCGGCTTCACCGAGGTCGCGCCGACGCCGATCCCTGCGCCCGGCACGCCCTCGACCGGCCTGGTGAAGACGATCGGCGCCGGCAGCGACGCCATCGTCATGAAGGTCAGCCAGGACGCCTACAACGGCAACGCGCAGTACATCGTCAGCGTCGACGGCAAGCAGATCGACGGGACGCTGACGGCGAGCGCCTCGCATGCCGCCGGGGCGAGCGACACCATCACCATCAAGGGCGAGTGGGGCGCAGGCGACCACAAGCTCACGGTGAAGTTCATCAACGATGCCTCGGGCAGCGGCGGCGACCGCAACCTCTATGTCGACGACCTGGTCTACAAGGGCGCGACCTTCGCCAAGGACAGCTACGCCTTCAAGGTCAACGGGCCCAACGACTTCCGCTTCAGCGAGGCGGCCGAAGGCTTCGGCGCCACCCATATCGGCACCGCCCTGAAGGACGTCTTCGCGGTCAACAAGGGCACTGGGCATGTGGTGATCGACGGCTTCACCGCCGGCGTGGACAAGCTCGCCTTCAACGGCTTCAGCCAGTCCGGCATGCATGCGGCGTCGGCGAGCGAGAGCGGCGTCTCCGGCATGCTGGTCACCTTCGACGGCATGAGCGACTCGGTCTTCCTGGCCCATGCCACGAAGGTCGCGGCGAGCGACATGCTCTTCGCCTAGGCAACAGGCGACAGGCGGGACAGGGCGCCTCCCGGCCGGGGGCGCCCTTTTCCATGTCCGGGCCGTCCGTGCTATGCGGCGCGCCCATGACCCCAGGCCCCGCCCTCCCGAGCCTCGCCGCCGCCCGCCGCCTGGTGGTGAAGATCGGCTCCGCCCTGGTGGTGGACGAGCGGACGGCCGCGCCGCGCGAGGCCTGGCTCGCCTCCGTCGCCGCCGACATCGCCGCCCTCCGCGCGCGGGGGGCGGAGGTGGTGGTGGTCTCCTCCGGCGCCATCGCCCTCGCCCGCCGCGCCCTCGGCCTGACCCGCAAGCGCCTGAAGCTGGAGGAGAAGCAGGCGGCCGCCGCCGTCGGGCAGATCCGCCTCGCCGGCGCCTGGCAGGCAGCGCTGGCCGGCCACGGCCTCGCCGCCGCGCAGCTGCTGCTCACCCTCGAGGACAGCGAGGACCGGAGGCGCTACCTCAACGCCCGGGCGACGCTCGGGACGCTGCTGGAGCTCGGCTGCATCCCCGTCATCAACGAGAACGACACCGTTGCCACCGCGGAAATCCGCTTCGGCGACAACGACCGGCTCGCGGCCCGCGTCGCCGAGATGATCGCGGCCGACGCGCTGGTGCTGCTCTCCGACATCGACGGGCTTTATACCGCCGACCCGCGGCGGGATCCGGGGGCGGCGCACCTGCCGCTCGTCCCGCAGCTGACGGACGAGATCATGGCCATGGGTGGCGAGCCGCCGCCGGGCTATTCCTCGGGCGGCATGCGCACCAAGCTGATCGCGGCCCGCATCGCGACCGGCGCCGGCTGCGCCATGGCGATCGCCCTCGGCGCGCCCGACAACCCGCTGCAGGCTGTGCAGGAGGGCGCGCGCTGCACCTGGTTCCTCCCCGCGCCCGAGGGCCGCACCGCCCGCAAGCGCTGGATCGCGGGCTCGCTCGCCCCGCTCGGCGCGCTGGTGGTGGATGACGGCGCGGCGCGGGCGCTGGCCCGCGGCTCCTCCCTGTTGCCGGCTGGCATCCGCCGCGTCGAGGGCCAGTTCCACCGCGGCGACCCGGTCAGCGTGCGCGATGCCGGGGGGCGCGAGCTGGCCCGCGGCCTTTCCGCCTATGATGCGGAGGAGGCCGGCCGCATCGCCGGCCATCACTCCGAGGAGATCGAGGCCATCCTCGGCTGGCGTGGGCGCGACGAGGTGGTGCACCGCGACGACCTGGTCTTGCTGTAGCAGCCGGGCGGCGCTAGGCCTCTCGGCATGAACGCCCTCGCCGACGAAGCCGCCCGCCAGCTCGAAGCCGCCGCCCGCGCCGCCCGCGCCGCGGCCGCCGACCTCGCCCGCGCGCCGCGACCGGCGAAGGACCTGGCGCTGCGCGAGGCCGCCCGCGCGATCCGCGATACGGCCCCGGCCATCCTCGCCGCCAACGAGGCCGATGTGGCAGCCGCGCCCGACCTCTCGGCCGCCTTCCGCGACCGGCTGACCCTGACGCCGGCCCGGATCGAGGCCATGGCCCGCGGCCTTGAGGAGGTGGCGGTGCTGCCGGACCCCGTGGGCCGCCTGCTCGCCGAATGGACCCGGCCGAACGGCCTCGTGATGCGCCGCATCGCCCAGCCCATCGGCGTCATCGGCATGGTCTTCGAGAGCCGCCCGAATGTCGCCGCCGATGCCGCGGCGCTCTGCCTGAAATCCGGCAATGCCGTCATCCTGCGCGGCGGGCGGGAGAGCCTGCGCAGCGTCGCCGCCATCCATGCCGCCATGGCCAGGGGGTTGCGCGCCGCCGGCTTGCCGGAGGCGGCCGTGCAGGTGGCGCAGACGGCCGATCGCGGCTTCGTCGGCGCCATGCTGCGCGCCGCCGGCCTCATCGACCTCATTATCCCGCGCGGCGGCAAGGGCCTCGTCACCCGGGTGATGGAGGAGGCGCGCGTGCCCGTCCTCGCCCATGCGGAGGGGCTCTGCCACACCTACATCCACGCGGCGGCCGACCCGGTCATGGCGCGCTCCATCCTGGTGAACGCCAAGCTGCGCCGCACCGGCGTCTGCGGCGCGACCGAGACCCTGCTGATCGACGCCGCCATCGCCCCCGGCCTGCTGCCGGTGCTGGTCGCCGACCTGCGCGAGCGGGGCTGCGACTTCCGCGCCGATGCCAAGGCGCGGGCCATCTGCCCCGACCTGCCCGCGGCGACGGAGGCGGACTTCGCCACGGAATGGCTGGACTCGGTGCTCTCCGTCGCGGTGGTCGATGGCGTCGCCTCGGCGCTGGCGCATATCCGCCGCTTCGGCTCCGAGCATACCGAGGCGATCGTGACCGAGGATGCCGAGGCGGCAGCCGCATTCCTCGGCGGCCTCTCCTCGGCAGTCGGGCTCTGGAATGCCTCGACGCAATTCTGCGACGGCGGCGAGTTCGGCTTCGGCGCGGAGATCGGCATCGCCACCGGGCGGCTGCATGCCCGCGGCCCGGTCGGCTTGGAGCAGCTCTGCACCTACCGCTACCATGTGATCGGGAGCGGACAGGTCAGGCCCTGATCCCTCCCCACCGGAGGGACCATCCATGCGCTGCCTGCTTCTGCTGACCGTCGCCCTGTTGCCGGGCCTCGCCCCCCTCTTCGCGGCGCGGGCAGCCTGCCCGCCCGACCCGGCGGTGGTGGCGACCGCGGGCGCGCTGCTGGCGGGCCGGCCGGCGGAGCCCTATCCGGACCTCTCCATGGCCGATGCCGAATGCGCCCGCGCCAAGCTGGTGCCGCTGCTGGCGGCCGAGCTCGGCCGGCCGATCGGCTACAAGGCGGGCGCGACGGGGGCGGCGACGCAGCGCAATTTCGGCCTGTCCGGCCCGGTCTACGGCGTGATGTTCCAGAGCATGGTGAGCCTCCGGGACGGGGCGACGCTGCAGCTCACGCCGCAGATTGCCGGTGTCGGGGTGGAGGCGGACCTGCTCGTCCGCGTGCGTGACGAGGGCATCAACACCGCCGGCAACGACCATGTCGCCATCCTCCGGCACCTCGACCAGGTGATCCCCTATATCGAGTTGCCGCGGGTCGGGCTCGGCGGCCAGGTGAACGGGCCGCTGCTGGTCTCGGTGAACACCGCGGCCCGGCTCGGCGTCGTCGGCACGCCGATCCCGGTGCCGGCGACGGAGGAATTCGCGGCGCGCCTCGGCTCGATGACCGTCGTCTTCTCGGACGACACCAAGGAGCTGGCGCGAGCGCCGGGCAGCGCCCTGCTCGGCCATCCGCTGAACGTCATCCCGTGGCTGATCGGCGACCTCGCGCGGCAGGGGTTGACGCTGAAGGCCGGCGACATCGTCTCGCTCGGCGGCTTCGTGCCCTCGGTGCCGGCGGCGGCGGGGCGCAGCTACACCCTCCGCTACGAGGGAATGCTGGAGCAGCCGGTCTCGGTCGGCCTGCAGGTCAGGTGAGGCACGCCCACGGGGATCGGCGCCGGGCGCGCATCGGGCTGCTCGGCGGCAGCTTCAACCCGGCCCATGCCGGGCATCGGCATGTGGCGGAACGGGCGCTGCGGGCATTGCGGCTCGACCAGGTCTGGCTCCTGGTCTCGCCGGGCAACCCGCTGAAGCCGCGCCGGGGCATGGCGCCCTTCGCCGAGCGCCTGGCCTCGGCCCGGCGCATTGCCGATGGGCGGCGGATCGTCGCCACCGATCTTGAGGCGCGGCTCGGCACCCGCTACACGGTGACGACGCTCGCCCTGCTGCACCAGCGCTTCCCGCGCGCCTGCTTCGTGCTCCTGATCGGCGCTGACAACCTCTCGCAGCTACCGCGCTGGAAGGGCTGGCGGCGGCTGGCGCAGCGCACGCCGCTCGCCGTGCTGCCGCGGCCGGGCGAGACCCGGCGGGCGCTGTCCGGCCAGGCGGCGCGGGCGCTGGCGCGGCACCGCCGGCGGCCCGGCGCGTTGCTCGATGATTGCGGAACGGGCGGGCATGCAGGCTGGAGCCTGGTGCCGGCGCGGGAACATCCGGCCTCGGCGACGGCCATCCGCCGCGCCGCCGGCGCCGTGCTATAGAACGGACCACAAGGAACAGAGGAGGCGGCCATCGCGCGCACGCCACGGCCCCCCAGCGGGGGCAAGAGCACATCCACCACCCGGCCACCCCGTGCGTCCAAGCCCGCGGCGCCACGGGTCCCGGGCAAGCAGGCCCCACGCGGCGCAGCCAAGCCGGCGGCGAAGAGCCGCGCCGCGGCGCGGACCGAGGCGGCGCAGCCCCGCGGCCGTGCCAGGCCCGCGGCCGAGGCGCCCCAGCGCACCCGCCGCGGCGGCGATGAGGCGCCGGCCCGCATCCGCAAGACGGACAGCCCGGCGCCCCGCGCCCGCGGCAAGGCCGCGCCCGAGGCGCCCCAGCGCGGCCGGCGCGGTGCCGAGGAGACGCCGGCGCGCACCCGCAGGACGGAAAGCCCGGCCCCGCAAAGCCGCAGCAGGGCCGCGCCCGAGGCACCGGCGCGCAGCCGCCGTGGCGCCGAGGAAGCACCGGCCCGCGCCCGCAAATCCGACAGCCCGCCCCCCCGCAGCCGCGGCAAGGCCGCGTCCGACCAGCCCGCGCGCAGCCGCGCCAAGCCAGCGCCCGAGGCACCGACGCGCAGCCGTGCCAGGCCCACGGCCGATGCGCCCGCCCGCACCCGCCGCGCCGCGGAGGAGAAGCCCACGCGCAGCCGCCCCGGCGCCGCCGCGAAGCCCCGCGCCGCCCGGCCTGAGGCCGTCGCCGCCAGGCCGATGCGCGGCGCTTCCCGCCCGGCGGCCAAGCCTGCCGCCAGCCACCTGATCCCCGCCGCGCCCATGCCCGCGGCGAAGGTCATCCGCCGCCCGGTCGGCGTGCCGCCCAAGCCGGTGCCGCAGGAGGAGCCGAGCCCGCGCAAGCGCCAGGTCATCGCCGGGCCGGAGGCGAAGCCTGCCCGCCGCCCGCGCACCGAGGAGAACGCCCCCCCCGACCGGCTGGAGCAGATGGTCACCGCCGCCCGCACCAGCCTGGAGGACGACAAGGCCGAGGACATCCTCGTCCTCGACGTCACCGACCGCGCCAGCTTCACCGACCGGATGATCATCGCCACCGGCCTCTCGGACCGGCAGATCCAGGCCATGGCGAACCACCTGGAGGATGCACTGGAGAAGGTAGGCCTCAAGCTGCGCCGGGATGCGATCCAGGGCTCGGACGAGTGGGTGCTGATCGATTGCGGCGACATGGTCATCCACCTCTTCAAGCCCGAGGCGCGGACGACCTATGCGCTCGAGCGGATGTGGGGCCCCGACAGCCCGCAGCCCGAGGGCAGCAGCCCGCCGCCGGACGACGCGGCCGGGGCGTGAGCCGGGCGCCGCGGCTGATCGCCATCGGCCGGCTGAGGGGCGGGCCGGAGGCGGCGCTGTTCGAGCAGCACAATGCCCGGCTCCGCCCGCCCTTCGCGGTGACGGAACTGGCGGAGGCACGCGGCAGCCCGGGCGAGATCCGCCGGCGGGAGGGCGCGGCGCTGCTCGCCGCCCTGCCAGAGGGGGCCCTCGCGGTGGCGCTCGACCTCGGCGGCGAGGCGCCGGGGAGCGAGGCGCTGGCGGCGCTCGCCGCCCGCTGGGAGGCAGCGGGCAAGCCGCTCTGCTTCCTGGTTGGCGGGGCGGAGGGGCTGGACGAGGCGGTGCTGGCGCGGGCGGATCACCGCCTCTCGCTCGGCCCCATGACCTGGCCGCATTTCCTGGTGCGCGGCCTGCTCGCCGAGCAATGGTACAGGGTGCAGGCCATCCGCTCCGGCCACCCCTATCATCGGCCCTGGCGGCCTTGAGGACATGACGATGCTGGCGATTGCGGCTCTGGTCTGGATCGGCGTCCATGTCGGGCTTGCCGGCACGCGGCTGCGCGGGGCGCTCGTTGCCCGGCTCGGCGCGGGCGGCTTCCGCATCGCCTTCTCGCTCGCCTCCTTCGCCGCGATCTTCTTCCTCATCGAGGCCTGGAAGGCGGCGGAGACTACGCCGCTCTGGTTCGCGCCGGGCTGGCTGCGCTGGGTGCTGGCGTTCTTGATGCTGCCGGCCTTCATCCTCTTCGTCGCCTCGGTGGCGAAGCCCAACCCGACGGCGGTCGGCGGCGAGACGCGGCTCGGCGTCGAGGCGCGCGGCATCCAGCGCATCACCCGCCACCCGATGCTCTGGTCCTTCGCGCTCTGGGCCGCGATCCACATGATCGGCAATGGCGACACGGCCGCGCTGCTCTTCTTCGGCGCCTTCCTCGTCACCGCGCTCGCCGGCATGCCGAGCATCGACGCCAAGCTCGCGCAGCGGGCGCCCGCGGAATGGCCGAGGCTCGCCGCCACTACCTCCATCATCCCCTTCGGCGCCATCCTTGCCGGGCGGAACCGCCTGGCGCCCGGCGAGATAGGCTGGGTGCCGCCGGTGATCGGGACGCTGGCCTGGGCGGCGTTGCTGCACTTCCACCCGCGCATCTTCGGCGTCTCGCCCCTGCTGATGGGTGGCTCTTGATGGAAGAAGGCCGCATCGCCGCTCGCCCCCGGCCTCTCGGCGCCGCTGCGCCCTGGGCGCTGCCGCCCGGCCTCCACCCGCTCGGCGAGGCGCTGCTGCGCGTGCCCGCCACCCCCGGCGCCGGGCCGCTGCCGCTGATCCTCATGCTGCACGGCGCGGGCGGCGACCCGGCGCGGGCGCTCCGCCGCATCGAGCCCATCGCCGAGGCCGCGCTGGTGCTGCTGCCGAAGAGCCGCGGCACGAGCTGGGACGTGCTGGAAGGCGGCTACGGACCGGATGTGGCGCGGATCGATGCGGCACTCGCCGCCGTCTTCGCTGCCTGGCCGGTCGATCCGGCGCGGGTCGCCGCTGCGGGCTTCTCCGACGGCGCTTCCTACGCGCTCTCGCTCGCCATGATGAATGGGGCGCTCTTCACCCATGCGCTCGCCTTCTCGCCCGGCTTCGCCGCGCCGCTCCACATCGAGGGGAAGCCGCGCTGCTTCCTCAGCCATGGCACCGAGGACCGGGTGCTGAACATTGACCTCTGCAGCCGCCGCCTGGCGCCGAAGCTGCAGCGCGCCGGCTACCCGCTGACCTATCTCGAATTCGACGGCGGCCATGAGGTGCCGGAGGAGATCGCGCAGCGCGCGCTCGCCTTCCTGCGGCAGGACTGAAGGGGAGGAGAAGGAATGGCCGAGATCGCCGAGAACCTCGCAGGCAAGGTCGCCATCGTCACCGGCGCCGGCTCGCGGCCCGGGGAGGGTGTCGGCAATGGCCGCGCCACCGCCATCCTGCTCGCCCGCGCGGGCGCCCGGCTGGTGCTGGCCGATGCGACGGAGGACTGGGCGCGCGACACCCAACAGATGATCGAGGCCGAGGGCGGCGAGGGTCTCACCATCGCCGCCGATGTGACGCAGCCCGCGCAGTGCCGGGCGGTCGTAGAGGCGGCGACCGGGCGCTGGGGCCGGCTCGACGTGCTGGTGAACAATGTCGGCATCGGCGGCCCGCCCGGCACGGCGGAGACCGTCGATCCGGAGGCCTGGGCGCAGGGTCTCCTCGTCAACGTCACCTCGATGATGCTGATGGCGAAATACGCCGTGCCGGCGATGCGCGCCGCGGGCGGCGGCTCCATCGTCAATATCGGCTCGGTGGCCGGGCTGCGCGGCGGCCACCCGAACCTGCTCTACCCGACCAGCAAGGGCGCCGTGGTCAACATGACCCGCGCCATGGCGGTGCATCACGCCGCCGACGGCATCCGCGTCAACTGCATCTGCCCCGGCATGGTTTACACGCCGATGGTCCAGGCCGGCGGCATGTCGCCGGCGAAGCGCGAGGCGCGGCGCAAGCGGAGCGTGCTGCAGACTGAGGGCACGGGCTGGGATGTCGGCGCCGCAGTGGTCTTCCTCTGCGGCGGCAATGCGCGCTGGATGACCGGGGCGATCATCCCAGTCGATGCCGGGGCGACGGCCATCGCCGCCCTGCCGGAGGAGATGGTCTGACCGCTATTCGGCATCATGGAAGATGATGCCGAGCGTGTGCCGCGCCCCGCTGCGCAGCCGGCTCACGCCATGGCGCATCGTCACGCGGTAGTCGCCCCGGCTTCCGCGCATCGGCCGCTGGACCACGGCGAAGACGGCCGCCTCGCCGAGGCCGAGCGGCACGACCTCGGCCCGCGACTGCATGCGCGGCCGCTGCTCGGTGAGGACGAATTCCCCGCCCGAAAAATCCTCGCCCGGCGCCGAGAGCAGCACCACGACCTGCAACGGGAAGACATGCTCCCCATACAGATCCTGGTGCAGGCAGTTGAAGTCGCCCGGCCCGTAGCGCAGCAGCAGCGGCGTCGGCCGGGCCTGGCCGGCGGCATGGCAGCGGGCGAGGAACTCCGCATGGGTGGCCGGGTAGCGCACGGGAAGGCCCATCCGCTCGTTCCAGCGATTGGCGACCGGCGCGAGGCGCGGGTAGAGCACCTCCCGCAGCGACTGCACGGGCTCCGGCAGGGGATAGGCGAAGTAGCGGTACTCGCCTTGACCGAAGCCGTGCCGAGCCATCACCACCCGGCTGCGGAAGCGTGCCTCCTCGTCATACTGCGCCGCCAGCGCCCGGCATTCCGCCGGCGCCAGCACCGGGCCGAGGCGCGCCACGCCCGCCGCATCCAGTGCCGCCTCCGCCGCCGCCCAGTCGATCCCCTGCATCGCATCCTCCCTCGAACCGCGCTTATGGACGTGATCGCCCCACCCCGCCCCCCGCCCGTTGCGCCGGCGCGCCCCGGGAGCTAGGTCCGCACGACGCCAGAGGAGGAGCCCCCATGCCCGCACCCCGCCCCGTGATGCTCACCATCCTCGATGGCTGGGGCTGGCGCGAGGAGGAGGCGGACAATGCCGTGCGCCTGGCGAAGACGCCGGTCTTCGACGCGCTCTGGGCCGCGGGGCCGCGCGCCTTCCTCCGCACCTCGGGCCATGATGTCGGCCTGCCGGATGGGCAGATGGGCAATTCCGAGGTCGGCCACCTCAATCTCGGCGCCGGGCGGGTGGTGATGCAGGACCTGCCGCGGATCGACGCCGCGGTCGCGGATGGCTCGCTCGCCCGCCTGCCGGCGCTGACCGACCTCATCGCCAGGTTGCGGGAGAGCGGCGGCACTTGCCACCTGCTCGGCCTGCTCTCCCCGGGCGGCGTCCACAGCCACCAGGCGCATGCGGCGGCGCTGGCGAAGGTGCTCGCCGGGGCCGGCATTCCCGTCGCCCTGCACGCCTTCACGGATGGCCGCGACACCCCGCCGGAGGCCTCGCCCGGCTATCTCGCGGCACTCGAGGCGGCGACCGCTGGCCTCGCCGGCTTCCGCATGGCCACCCTCACCGGCCGCTACTTCGCCATGGACCGCGACCATCGCTGGGAGCGCGTCGGCCAGGCCTGGCGCGCCCTGGTCCTGGCCGAGGGCGAGCGCGCACCGGATGCGGCCGCCGCCATCGCCGCGGCGCATGGTAGGAAGGTCACGGACGAGTTCATCCCGGCGACCGTCATCGGCGACTATGCCGGCATGCGCGACGGCGACGGGCTGCTCTGCTTCAACTTCCGCGCCGACCGGGTGCGGGAGATCCTGGATGCCCTGCTCGACCCCAAATTCAACGGCTTCGAGCGCCCCCGCATCCCGCGCTTCGCCGCCGCGGCCGGCATGGTGGAGTACTCGACGGGGTTGAATCGCGTCCTTGGCACCCTCTTTCCGACGCAGGAGATGCACGACCTGCTGGCCGAGGTCGTCTCCCGCGCCGGGCTGCGCCAGCTCCACGCGGCGGAGACGGAGAAGTACCCACACGTCACCTTCTTCCTGAACGGCGGCCAGGAGCCGCCCTTCCCCGGAGAGGACCGCGTCATGGTCCCCTCCCCCAAGGTCGCCACCTACGACCTGCAGCCGGAGATGTCGGCGCCCGAGCTCTGCGAGAAGGTCGTCGCCGCGATCAACACGGGCACCTATGACCTCGTCGTGCTGAATTTCGCCAACCCGGACATGGTCGGCCATACCGGCAGCCTGCCGGCGGCGATCAAGGCGGTGGAGACGGTGGACGCGGCGCTTGGCCGCATCGCCGAGGCGGTGAGGGCCCAGGGCGGTGTCCTGCTCGTCACCGCCGACCACGGCAATTGCGAGCTGATGAAGGACCCGGCGACCGGCGGCCCGCACACCGCGCACACCACGAACCCGGTGCCGGTCTTCCTGGTCAACGGCCCAGCCGGCGCCGTGCTGCGCGACGGCCGCCTCGCCGATGTCGCCCCGACCCTGCTGGAGCTGATGGGCCAGCCCCAGCCGGCGGCGATGACGGGGGTCTCGCTGCTCAAGCGCTGATGGCGCCGGCGCCTGGCGCCGTGCTACCTGCGATGCCGCTTTGACGCGCATCCCAGCCCTGCTCGGCACCCTGCTCCTCGCCGTGTTGCCGGCCGCCGCCCAGCCCCTCACGCCACAGGCGGTGCAGGAGGCCCAGCGCGCTGCCCAGGCCGAGCGCGCCGCCGCCGAGGCCGCCGCCCGCGCCGCCGCCTCGGCCGCAGCCGAGGAGCGCCGCCTGGCCGAACGCCGGGTCGAGGCTGCCCGCCGCGCCCAATCCGCCGACCACCGCAAGGGCGAGGCGGAGGAGAACCTCGCCGCCGCCCGCGCCGCCGCCGAAGCTGCCCGCGCCGAGGGCCGCGCCCGGGCCGAGGCGCTGGCGCCGATGCTGCCGCTGATGCTCCGCCTCGGCCTCTGGCCGGCGGAATCCCTCCTGGCCGTGCCCGGCCCGCCGGAGGACCGGCTGCGCGGCCTGCTCGTCCTGCAGAGCCTCTCCCGCCAGCTCGCCGCCGAGGCCGGCGCCCTCCGCAGCGCCGAGGCCACGGCCGCACGCCGCGCCGCCGAGGCCACCGAGCGGGCCGCCGCCTTGCACGAGGCCGAGGCCCAGGCCCGCGCCGCCGCCGCCTCTCTCGATGCCGAGCTGAAAGCCGCCCGCGACCGCCGCGCCGGCGCCGAGGATGCCGAGGAGCAGGCCGCCCGCCGCGCCGCCGCCACCGCCGCCCGCGCCGGCAGCCTCGAAGCCGCCCTCGCCCGCCTCCGCCAGGAGCAGGCTCGCGAGGCCGCGGAGGCCCGCGCCCGCGAAGCCGCAGAAGCCCGCGAGCGCGCCGCCGCCGAGGCCCGGGACAAGGCTGCCCGCACCCGCGAGGCCGCCGAGGCCCGCAGCCGCCGCGCCGAGACCGAAATGGCCGCCGCCCGCACGCCGGACCCGCCGCCGCGAGCCTCTGGCGGCCGCGCCATGCCCGTGCTCGGCCGCGTCACCCGCGAATTCGGCGCCGCCGGCGAGGGCGGCCCGGCGCGCGGCCTCACCCTCCAGGCTGCCGCCGGCGCCCGCGTCGTTAGCCCTTGCGGCGGGCGTGCCGTCTTCGCCGCGCCCTTCCGCAGTTTTGGCCAGTTGTTGATTGTCGATTGCGGCGATGGGTACCATGTCGTGCTGGCGGGGCTCGACCGGCTGGACGCCACGCCGGGCCAGCGGCTTCTGGCTGGCGAGCCCGTCGGGCAGCTCGGCGCGGCGGCGCTCTACCTGGAGCTCCGGCGCCATGGCCAGCCGGTCGATCCGCGCGGCTGGTTCTCGGGTTAAGGCCGGAGATACCTGACGTTACGGATACTGGCCCTGCCATGCGGCCGGGCTTCGCGTTAACATGCCGGATCGTGGCCTCCCGGGGCCGCGCCGGAACAGGGATACGGGTGCCGCATGAAGGGCAGGGTTCGGACGGTGACGACGGTCGGCGCGGCATTCGCCGCCGGCATCATTCTCGGCCCCATGGTCACCTCCCCCATGGTCAAGGCCTGGGCGCAGGAAGGCGGCCGGGCCGAGACCTATCGCCTGCTGAACCTCTTCGGCGATGTCTTCGAACGGGTCCGCGCCGAATATGTCGAGCCGATCAACGACCGCGACGCGGTCGAGAACGCCATCAACGGCATGCTGACGGGGCTCGACCCGCACAGCTCCTACCTGAACCAGCGCTCCTACCGCGACATGCAGGTGCAGACCCGCGGCGAGTTCGGCGGGCTCGGGATCGAGGTCACCCAGGAGAATGGCTACATCAAGGTCATCTCCCCGATCGACGAGACGCCGGCCGCCCGCGCCGGCGTCAAGGCGGGCGACCTCATCACCCATCTCAACGGCAATTCCGTCCAGGGCCTGACCTTGCAGGAAGCCGTGGAGCAGATGCGCGGCGAGCGCGGCACGGCCATCAAGATCACCATCCGCCGCGAGGGCGCCGACCGGCCGATCGAGCTCTCCCTGACGCGGGAGGTCATCCGCCCGCAGGTGGTGCGCTTCCGCATCGAGGGCAACGACGTCGCCTATGTGCGGCTCACCTCCTTCAACGAGCAGACGGATGTGGGCCTGCGCCGCGCCATCCAGGCCATGCGCCAGCAGGCCGGCAACAGCCTGAAGGGCATCGTGCTCGACCTTCGCAACAACCCGGGTGGGCTGCTCGACCAGGCGGTGCAGGTCTCGGACGACTTCCTGGAGCAGGGCGAGATCGTCTCGACACGCGCCCGCCGGCCGGAGGATGCGCAGCGCTGGAACGCCAAGGGCGGCGACATCGCCGGCGGCCTGCCGGTCGTCGTGCTGATCAATGGCGGCAGCGCCTCGGCCAGCGAGATCGTCGCCGGCGCGCTGCAGGACCACCGCCGCGCCATCGTCCTCGGCACCAAGTCCTTCGGCAAGGGCAGCGTGCAGACCGTGATGCCGATCCCCGGCCAGGGCGCCATCCGCCTGACCACGGCGCGCTACTACACGCCCTCCGGCCGGTCCATCCAGGGCACCGGCATCGAGCCCGATATCGAGGTGCTGGCCCAGCGCCAGGAGGCGACGGCCAACATTCCGCGCGAGCGCGAGGCCGATCTGCGCCGGGCGCTGCGCAACGAGGGCGGCGTGCAGCAGCCCGCCGGCGCCTCCATCCCGCCGCTGCAGCTGCCGAACGGCATCGCCGAGAAGGTGACGCGCCTGCCGCCCGAGGGCACGCCCTCCTTCGACCCGACCAAGCCGGAGACCGACTTCCAGCTCCAGCAGGCGACGCAGCTCCTGCGCAACCTCGCAGCGGTGCAGAGCCCGGGCCGGCGCGCCGCGCGCTGATCCTGCTCCTATGGCGCGCCTGTCTGCCGGCTGGCGGGCCCTGATGCTCTCCTGGGCCGTGCTGCTGCTGCTCATCGGCGGCGGCACCGCGGTCCTCGCCTGGCTGGGCCCCTTGCCCGCCCCGGTGGCCGAGGCAACGCCCGGCCCCGTGCCCGCCCGGGCCGAGCCCCCCGCCGCGCGCGAGCCGCCCCCCCCGCTGATGGAGGCCGCCAGCCGCCCCGGCCAGCCGCCCGACCGCCCCGTCCCGACCGGCGAGGAGGTGCTGCAGGATCCCGGCCCCCATGGCCCGATGCCCCGCATCGGCCCCGATGGCCGCACCCCGATCCGCGCCTTCGGCCGCCCCTTCGACCGCCAGGATAGCCGCCCGCGCATCGGCCTCGTCCTCGGCGGGCTCGGCATGAATGCCGCCATGACCGAGGAGGCGATCCGCCGCCTCCCCGGCCCCGTCACCCTCGCCTTCAGCCCCTATGCGCCGCAGCCCGGGCGGCTGCTGGACCAGGCTCGTGCCCGGGGGATGGAGATCCTCCTCGCCCTGCCGCTGGAGCCCACCGGCTATCCGCTCGACAACCCCGGCAACCGCGCCCTGCTGACCAGCCTGCCCGCGGCGGAGAACGAGGACCGCCTGGCCTGGCTGCTCTCCCGCTTCACCGGCTATGTCGGGGCGATCGGCGCGCTCGGGCCCATGCGGGGCGAGCGCTTCGCCGCCATGCTCGCCCCCTATGGCGACCTGCAGGCCCGGCTCGCCAGCCGCGGGCTGCTCTATGTCGATCCCCGTCCCGGCGCCCCGGCGCCGGACCGCGTCTGGGGCCGGACCGTCGACCTGGTGCTGGACGAGCCGGCGACGCGCGGCGAGATCGAGCGGAAGCTCGGCCAGCTCGAGGCCCTGGCGCGGGAGCGCGGCGCCGCCCTCGGCTATGCCGGCGAGGCCTCGCCGGTGCTGATCGACCGCCTCGCCGCCTGGACCGGCACGGTGGAGGCCAGCGGCCTTGTCCTCGCCCCCGTCACCGCGCTGATCCAGCGCCCCGCCGCCCGCTGAAGGAACCCCGCATGGACCTGCCTTACCGCGACAATGTCGGCGCGGTGCTGTTCAACCGCGCCGGCCTCGTCCTCGTCGCCCGCCGGGCCGACCTCCCGAATGCCGAGGGCACGCCGGGCGGCTGGCAGCTGCCCCAGGGCGGCATGGATCCGGGTGAGGACCCCGCCGTCGCCGTCTTCCGCGAGATGGAGGAGGAGATCGGCACCCGCCGCGCCGAGATCCTCGCCGAGCATCCGGACTGGCTGAGCTACGACCTGCCGCCGCACCTGCTCGGCCGCGCGCTCGGTGGCAAGTATCGCGGCCAGCGGCAGAAGTGGTTCGCACTGCGCTTCCTCGGCGAGGACAGCGAGATCCGCCTCGACCTCGACCCGCATCCGGAGTTCGACGCCTGGCGCTGGGCGCCGCTCGCCGAGCTGCCGGCGCTGGCCGTTTCGTTCAAGCGCGGAATCTATGATATCATCGCCCGCGACTTCGCCCGCTTCGCCGGGTGAGGCGGGAGGGGAAGCGGCATGACGGGTTGGATCGTCCTCGGCGTCGTCGTCATCCTGCTGCTCTGGCTGGTCGTCACCTACAACCGGCTGGTGGCGCTGCGGCAGACCACGGGCCAGGCCTGGTCCGATGTCGATGTGCAGCTGAAGCAGCGGCACGACCTCATCCCCAACCTGGTCGAGACGGTGAAGGGCTATGCCTCGCATGAGCGCGGCACGCTGGAAGGCGTGGTGCAGGCCCGCAACGCCGCCATCGGCGCCCGCGGTCCGGAGCAGACCGCCGCCGCCGAGGGCGCGCTCGGCGCCGCGCTCGGCCGGCTGATGGCGCTGTCCGAGGCCTATCCCGACCTCAAGGCCAACCAGAACTTCCTCCAGCTCCAATCCGAGCTCGGCGATGTCGAGAACAAGATCGCCGCCGCCCGGCGCTTCTTCAACAACGCCACCGCCGAGTACAACAGCGCCATCCAACAGATCCCGGCCGTGCTCTTCTCCGGCGCGCTCGGCTTCCTGCCGCGCGGCTTCTTCGAGCTGCCGGAGGCGGAGCGCGCCGCCATCGCCGCGCCGCCGCAGGTGAAGTTCTAGCGCCTGCCATGCGCGCCTTCGGGCTGAAGACCTGGATCTGGAACAACGGCTGGAAGACCGGCCTGCTGCTGGCCGGCTTCCCCGTCCTGCTCGCGCTGATCTGCTTCGCCTTCGGCCTGCTGATCGTGGCCGACGAGGCGCGGAGCTTCCGCGCGGGGCTGCACGACGCCGCCCGCATCATCCCCGCCGTGCTGCCCGTGGTGCTGGCGGTGACGGCGGCCTGGTTCGCCATCGCCTGGTTCTGGAACCAGCGCATCCTCGACCTGCTGACCGGCGCCCATCCGGTGACGCGGAAGGAGGAGCCGCGGCTGTGGAACGCCGTCGAGACGCTCTGCATCAGCCGCGGCCTCGGCATGCCGCGGCTGGCGGTGATCGAGCAGCCGGCGCGCAACGCCTTCGCCTCCGGCCTCTCGCGCCAGACCGGCGCCGTCACCGTCACGCGCGGCCTGCTCGACGCGCTCGACGACCGCGAGCTCGCCGCCGTCCTGGCGCATGAGCTGACCCATATCCGCAACGGCGATGCGCGGCTCGCCGTGGTGGCGGCGGTCTTCGCCGGCGTCATCTCCCTGCCGGGCGAGCTGATAGTCCGCGCCGGCCAGGGCTTCGGCCGGCAGGGCACCGCGACCGCGACGGGCCGCAACCGCTCCTCGTCCTCGTCCTCGAAGAGCGACGGCAAGGGCGGCGGCGCTGCGATCCTGCTGGTGCTGCTGGCCCTCGCCATCATGCTGCTGACCTGGGCGCTGGCGCTGGCGCTGCGCTTCGCCCTCTCGCGCAACCGCGAATTCCTCGCCGATGCCGGGGCGGTGGAGCTGACCCAGGACCCGGATGCGCTGATCTCGGCGCTGCGCAAGGTCGCCGCCCAGTCGGAGCTGCCGCGCCTGCCCGCCCAGGTGCAGGCGATGCTGCTCGCCAGCCCGGGCGAAACGTTGGGGCGGAAGTGGCTGGCGACCCATCCGCCGCTCGAGGAGCGGGTCGGCGCGCTGATCCGCTATGCCGGCGGCCGCGACCCCGGCCCCGTCTCCGTGCTGGAGGCGGCGCCGGCCCCGGCCGGGGCGACGATGCCCGCGGCGGCGCCCATCCCCGGCTCGCCCTGGTGGCGGCAGAGCTAGGGCGGCATCCATCCGCCCTGGCTCGCGGACCCGCTCCGGCCTGTCGTTCGATCGGCCGATTTTGCCCATCCAGGTTTGCTCTCGCTTGCGCAGGCCCGCCGCGCCTGCGCATGGTGCGGCCGCATGCGATTCCTCCATACCGCCGACTGGCATCTCGGCCGCAGCCTCGGCGGGCACTCGCTTCATGAGGACCAGGCCCATCTGCTGGCCGAGCAGCTGCCGGCGATCGTGCGCGACACCGCGCCGGATGCCGTGCTGCTCGCGGGCGATGTCTTCGACCGTGCCGTCCCGCCCGCCGAATCGGTGCGGCTGCTGGACGAGGTGCTGAGCGCGCTCGTCCTCGGCCTCGGCGTCCCGGTCGTCATCATCCCCGGCAACCATGACGAGGCACGGCGCGTCGGCTTCGGCGCCCGGCTGCTGGCCGCGGCGCGGCTGCATATCGTGCAGACGCCCTGCGGCGAGGCGATCCCGCTCGCCGACCGCGAAGGCCGCCGCACCACGGTCGTCGCCTGCGGCTATGCGACGCCGCTGGCGCTGGCCCGCGAGCCGAGCCTCGCCGAGGCGCGCTTCGCCGACCATGACGGCGCCTTCGCCGCCCTCGCGCCGCTGCTGCACACGCTCTGCCCCGCCGAGGGGCCGCGCGTGCTCGTCGCCCATGCCTTCGTCGCCGGCGGCGCCGAGAGCCCCTTAAGCGAGCGCGCCCTCTCGGTCGGCGGGACGGGCGCCATCGATGCGGCGCGCTTCGCCGGCTTCGACTACGTCGCCCTCGGCCACCTGCACCGGCCGCAGAGCCTGCACGGCGGCCGGCTGCGCTACAGCGGCTCGCTCTTCCCCTACTCGGTGGAGGAGGCGGACCATGCCAAGTCGGTGACGCTGGTGGAGCTCGCCGCCTGCGGCACGCCGCGCATCGAGGAGATCCCGCTCACCGCGCGCCGCGGCCTCCGCGTGCTGACCGGGCGCTTCGCGGCGCTGCGCGAGGCGGAGGGGCCGGCGCGCGAGGACTACGTCGCCCTGGTCCTCACCGACCCGGCGCCGGTGCCGGAGGCGCAGCGGCGGCTCGCCGAGGTCTTCCCGCGCATCGTCAGCCTCCGCTATGCGGCGGAGCGCGCCGGCGGCGGCGGCAATGCCGGGGCCGGCGCCGCGGCGCGGGTCGCCCGCCCGCTCGACCTCTTCGGCCGCTTCCATGCCGAGCTGCGCGGCGCCCCGCTGCCGGAGGAGGCCCGGCCGGTGCTGGTCGCCGCCATCGAGGCCGCCGAGGCCGCGCAGCACTAGGCCATGCGTCCGCTCCGCCTGACCGTCACCCATTTCGGCCCCTATGCCGCGCGGCAGGAGATCGACTTCGCCGCGCTCGGGCCGCACCGGCTCTTCCTCATCGCCGGGCCGACGGGAGCGGGGAAGACCAGCCTGCTGGATGCGCTCTGCTTCGCCTTGTTCGGCGAGAGCAGCGGCGAGGAGCGCCTGCCCGGCCATCTCCGCAGCCGCCACGCCCCGCCCGACGCGCCGACCGAGGTGGCGCTGGAATTCGCCCAAGGGCAGCGCCGCTGGCGCATCACCCGCAGCCCGGAATGGGAGCGGCCGAAGCGCCGCGGCGAAGGCACCACCAAGGAGCGGATGAAGGTCGCCCTCCAGGCGCTCGACGCCGACGCCCCGCCGATCGAGCGCGAGGCGGAGGTGGAGGCGCGCATCCTCGCCCTGCTCGGCCTCAGCGCCGCGGAGTTCCGCCAGACCGTGCTGCTGCCCCAGGGCCGCTTCCGCGAGCTGCTGGTGGCGAAGCCGGCCGAGCGCCAGGCGATCCTGCAGACCCTCTTCCGCACCGCGCTCTACTCGCGGATCCAGCGCGAGCTGTCGGCCGCGTCCAATGCGTCGAAGGGCGCGCTGCGCGAGGCGATGGGCGCCCGCGCCAACCTGCTCCGCCGCGCCGGGGCGGAGACGCCGGAGGCGGCGCTCGCCATCCGCATCACGCTGCTCGGCGCCGCGCATGAGGCCGAGGCCGCCCGCCACACCGCCGCCAGCGCCGCCGCTGCGGCCCGCGCCGCCGAGGCCGCCGGCCAGGAGAACGCGCGCCTCCTGGCCGCCGCCGCCGCCGCCGCGCGGGCCTTGGCCGAGCTGGACGCCCGCGCCCCCGCCATCCAGTCCGACCGCGCCCAGCTGGAGGCCGCCCGCCGCGCCGACCGCCTCGGCCTCGCCCTCGCCGAGGCGGAGGCCGCCGCCACCGCCGCCGCCGTCCAGCACGCCGAAGCGGCCACCACCACCACCCGCGCCGAGGAGGCCCGCCACCGCCTCGCCCGCGCCGAGGCCGCCCTCGCCGATGCCCCCGCTCAGGAGGCAGCGGCCCGCGCCGCCCTGGCCGAGGCGGAGCGGCTGCAGGCCCTCATCGCCCTCGTCGCCGAAGCGGAGGACGCCAGCCGCGCCGCCGCCCAGTCCGAAGCCATGCTGCGCGAGGCCGAGGCCGCTCAATCCAGGGCTGCCGCCGCACTCGACGCTGCCCGCGCCACCGCCGCCGCGACCGAAGCCGCCCGCGCCGCAGCCCAGTCCATGGCGGACCAACGCGAGCGCCACCGCCTTGCCCGCGAGGCCGTGGCCGCCCGCCTTGCCGCCGCCCGCGCCCTCGACGGCGCCGAGGCCGCGCTCCGCCGCGCCCGCGCCGAGTCCGGCCGCGCCGCCGCCGCCGAGGCAGAGGCCGCCACCCGCACCCACTCCGCCCGCGCTGCCCGCGAGGCCGCCGCCGCCCGCATCGCCGCCGACCACGCCGCCCGCTTCGCTGCCCTGCTGGCCGAGGGCGAGCCCTGCCCCGTCTGCGGCAGCCCGCACCACCCCATCCCCGCCCGGCCCCAAGGTGACGCGCCCCTCCCCGACCTCGCCGCCCTGGAACAGGCCGCCGCCCGCGCCGAGGCCGCGCTGGACGCGGCTCGCCGCGGCGCCGCCCAGGCCGCGACCGCCCTTGCCATCGCCGGCGAGCAGCAGGCCGCCGCCCTCGCCCGCCTCGGCGATGCGCCGCGCGAGGGGCTGGAGGCCGCCCTTCGCGCCGAGGAGGGTGCCCTCGCCGCCGCCGAGGAGGCTGCCAGCCGCCTCGCTGCCCTCGCCCGCGCCGCCGCCGAAGCCGGGGCCGCCGCCACTGCCGCCGAGGCCCGCCTCGCCACCGCGCGCGAGGCCGTCACCGCCGCCGCCGGCGGGCAGGCCGCCGCCGCGGCCCGGGCCGAGGAACGCCGCCGCCGCCTGCCGCCCGACAGCCCGGACGCCACCACCCTCCACGCCCAGGCCAAAGCCGCTGCCGCGCGCGCCGCCCGCCTCGCCGCGGCTCTGCGTGCCGCCCGCGAGGAGGCCGCCGCCGCCGCCGAAGCCGCGCGCACCCGCGCCGAGCATGCCGCCGCCGCCGCCCAGGCCGCAGCCACCGCCGAAGCGGCCGCCGCCGGGGCCGCTGACCGCCTCGCCCACGCCTGCATGGCCGAAGGCTTCGCCGATCCGGCCGCTGCCCGCGCCGCCCGCCTCGCCTCGGCTGCGCAGGACGCGCTCGCCGCCGCCATCGCTGGCTTCGACCAGGCCCGGGCCGCCGCCGCCAGCCAGGCCAGCGCCACCGCATCGGCCGCCGCCGGCCTCGCATTGCCCGACCTCGCCGCCCTGGCCGCCGCCCGTGCCGCCGCCGAGGCCGCCGCCACCGCCGCGCTGCAGGCCGCCACCCTCGCCGCCCGCGCCGTGGAGGAGCATGACCGCCTGCTCGCCGACATCGCGGCGGCCGAGGCGGCGCTGGCCGAGGCCGCGGCCGCCGCCGCGCTCCGCCAGGACCTCGCCGACCTCGCCGAGGGCCGCAACGGCCATGGCCTCGACTTCGAGGGCTATGTCCTCTCCGGCCTGCTCGACGAGGCGCTCGCCGCCGCCAATGCGCGGCTGGAGGGCATGCTCGACGGCCGCTACCGCCTGCGCCGGCGCGAGGAGCCGGAGCGGCTGCGCGCCAAGGCCGGCCTCGACATCGAGGTGGTCGACGGCTGGAATGCCGAGGCCCGCCCCGCCGCCACCCTCTCAGGCGGCGAGGGCTTCTGCGCCTCCCTCGCCATGGCCCTCGGCCTGGCGGACACGGTCGCCGCCCATGCCGGCGGCCACCAGCTCGACGCGCTCTTCATCGACGAGGGCTTCGGCACGCTCGATGCCGAGACGCTGGATACCGCCATCCGCGTGCTGGAGGGGCTGCAGGCCGGCGACCGGCTGGTCGGCGTCATCAGCCATGTCGCGGAACTGCGCGAGCGCATCCCCGCCCGGCTCGAGGTCACGCCCGGCCGCCGCGGCACCACGGCGGCCTTCCGCCTCGGCTAATAGGTGGCGAAGACCCGCCCGATCTCGCGCGCCTCGCTGCTGACGGTCAGGGCGAGCGCCAGCAGGATGCGCGCCTTCTGCGGGTTGAGGTTGTCGGCAGGGATGAAGCCCGCTTCCGCCAGCTTCGTCGTCGGGAAGACGCGCCCGCTGCCCGAGCGGGTCGATTGCAACACGGTGACGCCCGCCCCGCACGCCTCGGCCAGCGCCGCCGCATCCCCCGGCGTGACGAAGCCCGGTGCGAAGCCGGCGACGACGATCCCCCGCGCCCCGGCGGCGGTGAAGGCGCGCACGGCCGTGCCATCCGCCCCCGCATAGCTGTAGGCGATGTCGACCCGCGGCAGCGCCTCCAGCCCGCGGATGTCGAACTCCGTCTCCGGCGCCAGCTTCCGCAGCGGCCGGCGGTACCACACCACCTTGTCGCCATCCGCCTGGCCGAGCACGCCGAAATCCGGGCTGCGGAAGGTCTGCATCCGCCCGGTCGAGGTCTTGGTCACTTCGCGCGCCGCCTGGATCTCGTCGTTCAGCACCACCACGGCGCCGAGCCCGCGCGCGCCCTCGTCGGCCGCGACCCGCACGGCGTTGACGAGGTTGAGCCCCGCATCGGTCGAGAGCGCCGAGGCCGGCCGCTGCGAGCCGACCACCACCACCGGCACCGGGACCTTCAGCGTGAGCGAGAGGAAATAGGCGGTCTCCTCGAGCGAGGCCGTGCCATGGCCGATGACGATGCCGGCGACCGAAGGATCATCCTGCACCACCTTGTCGCAGAGCAGGACGAGCTGCCGCCACTCCGGCCAGGCGATCTGCGGCGAGGGCACGTTGCGGTAGCGCACGGCGACCACCTCGGCCACGCGCTGCACATCGGGGAAGCGCTCCAGGATGCCATCCGCCTGCAGCATGTTGCCCATGGCGCCGTAATTGACGGTATCCAGCGGCCCGTTGCCGAGCGACGCGATCGTCCCGCCCGTGCCGATGAAGGCGATCCTCTTCCGGCTCATGCCGCGTCCCTCTCATCCATGGCGAGGCCGGCGATGCACTCGTCCACCGTCAGCACGTCGCCGAACTGAGGGTGGAAGCCGATGAGCGAGGCGGCGTGCTTGGCCGGAGACTAGGCCGGGGCCGGAACCGCGGCAACCCGGCCACGTTCCGCGGCGAGCAGGAAAGGGCCGCCCCATGCCGCAGAACGCCAGCGAGATCGTCGTCGATACGCTGCATGCCTGGGGGGTCGACACCATCTTCGGCCTGGCTGGGGACGGCATCAACGGCGTGGTGGAGGCGCTCCGCACCCGCCAGGACCGCATCCGCTTCGTCGCCGTCCGGCATGAGGAGAGTGCCGCCTTCATGGCCGCGGCTTACGCGAAATGGACCGGCAGGATCGGCTGCTGCTTCGCCACCACGGGCCCGGGCGGCCTCCATCTGCTGAACGGGCTCTACGACGCCAAGCTCGACCTAGCCCCGGTGGTGGCGCTGACCGGCCTGCCCTATCACGACCTGGCTGATACCTTCACCCAGCAGGACGTCCCGCTCGACCGCGTCTTCGCCGATGTCGCCGTCTACAACGCCCGCGTCATGGGCGCGGCACATGCGGAGAAGCTCACCGACCTCGCCTGCCGCACGGCGCTCGCCCGCCGCGGCGTCGCGCATCTCGCCCTGGCGACCGACGTGCAGGAGCAGGCGGAGGACAAGCCCTCCCCGCGCGGCGCCGCGCAGTCGAGCGGCCGGAACTGGCAGGACGGGCTGCTGCTGCCCGACCAGGACGCGGTGGCCAGGGCGGCCGAGATCCTGAACGGCGCGCAGCGCGTCGCCATCCTCGCCGGCCGCGGCGCCCTCGGCGCGAAGGCGGAGCTGGAGCAGGCGGCGCAGCTGCTCGGCGCCCCGGTGGCGAAGGCGCTGCTCGGCAAGGCGGTGCTGCCGGACGACCACCCCTACACCACCGGCAGCATCGGCTATTACGGCACCTTCGGCACCCATGCGGCGATGGCGGAATGCGATGCGCTGCTGATCGTCGGCTCCACCTTCCCCTATGTCGAATACTACCCGAAGCCCGGCCAGGCGCGCATCGTGCAGATCGACCGCGACCCGCAGCGCATCGGCCTGCGCCAGGCGGCCGAGGTGGGGCTGGTCGGCGATGCCAGGGCGGCGCTCGAGATGCTGAATGCCCGGCTCCGGCGCAAGGAGGACCGCAGCTTCCTTGAACGCGCCCGGGCCGAGACGCGTCGCTGGACCGAAACGCTTCGCGCCGCCGAGACCAGCCCGCGCCTGCCGATGAACCCCTCCGCCCCGGTCGCCGCCTTCGGCGCGCGGCTGCCGGCCGATGCGGTGGTGGTAG
Source organism: Belnapia sp. (assembly GCF_059504005.1). Taxonomy (NCBI): domain Bacteria; kingdom Pseudomonadati; phylum Pseudomonadota; class Alphaproteobacteria; order Acetobacterales; family Roseomonadaceae; genus Belnapia; species Belnapia sp. The sequence goes on from NZ_JCACHU010000057.1 coordinate 27,559, forward strand.
CCGATAGCGGCCATCATACCGGCCTGGTCGCGCGGCATATGCGGTTCGGCCCGGGGCATGACTTCGGCGTCTCCGGCCTGCTCGCCAGCATGGCCTGCGCCATCCCCTATGCGGTGGCCGCCGGCTGCGCCTTTCCCGGGCGGCCGATCTTCGGCGTCATTGGCGATGGCGGGCTGTCCATGCAGCTCGGCGAGTTCGCCACCGCCGTCGCCATGAAGCTGCCGCTCAAGCTGCTGGTGCTGCGCAACGGCGCGCTCGGCCAGATCAAGTGGGAGCAGCTCCTCTTCCTCGGCAACCCGGAATTCGGCTGCGAGGTGCCGGCGATCGACTTTGCCAAGGCGGCCGAGGCAATGGGGGCCCGCGGCTTCACCGTGGAGAATCCGGCGCAGCTCGACACGGTGCTGGACCAGGCGATGGCGGTGGAGGGCCCCGTCATCATCCAGGCCATCGTCGACCAGAACGAGCCGCTGCTGCCCGCCGTGGTCTCCGAGGCCTATGCCGAGCACCTGGAGCAGGCGCTGGACGAGGGCACCAAGGGCGCTGCCGAGATCCGGCAGGCGCTGGAGCGCGAGCCCTCGCGCTCCATGATGGGCGGCTAGCTAGCCGCCCACCACCATCGCGGTGAAGGGCCAGACATAGGCCTGCAGCATCACCAGCAGGCCGACCAGCACCGCCAGGCAGATCGAGTGGAGGAAGACGAAGCGCAGGATCGTCCCCTCCTGCCCGAACCAGTTGGTCGCGGTGGAGGCGACGACGATGCTCTGCGCATCGATCATCTTGCCCATCACGCCGCCCGAGGAATTGGCCGCCGCCATCAGCACCGGCGAGAGGCCGAGCTGCTGCGCGGTGATCTTCTGCAAGCCGCCGAACAGCACGTTGGAGGCGGTGTCCGACCCCGTCAGCGCCACGCCGAGCCAGCCGAGCATCGTCCCGAAGAGCGGGAAGAGGAAGCCGGTCGAGGCGAAGGCGAGGCCCATGGTCGCATCGAGCCCCGAATAGCGTGTCAGCGTCCCGAGGCCGAGCATGGCGCCGATGGTGACGAGGCTGAGCCGCACCTTCCAGATCGTCCGCCCATACTCGGCGATCAGCCCAAAGGGCGAGAAGCGCATCAGCAGCCCCGCGACGATCGCCGAGAACAGGATGCCCGTGCCCGTCATCGAGAGGATGTTGAAGGCCCAGACCGCGGCCTCCGGCGTCGCCCGCTCGACGACCGGCGGCGCCTTGACGACGGCGTTGTGCAGCCCCCCGATCGGGAAGCTGGTGGTGAAGATGCCGTTCAGCGCCGACCTGACGCCGGGCAGGCCCCAGGCGAAGACGAAGACGGTGAGGATCAGCCAGGGCATCCAGGCCCTGACCAGCGCCGCGCGGTCGAGCGGCGCGTCGCCGAGCGGCGCGACGGCCGGCGCCGCGCCCGCGCTCGGGTCGGCGCCGCGGAGGCTCGGGTTGGTCCAGACCTCGCGCGGCTGCCAGACGCGGAGGAAGCCGACCAGGCAGCCCATGCAGACCAGCGCCGAGATCACGTCGACCAGCATCGGCCCGATATAGTTGCTGACCAGGAATTGCGGCACGGCGAAGCTGACGCCGGTGACGAGGATGGCCGGCCAGACATCCCGCATCGCGCGGAAGCCGGCAAAGGCCCAGATCAGCCAGAAAGGCACGATCAGGCTGAAGAAGGGCAGCTGCCGCCCGATCATCGCAGAGAGGTCATAGAGGTCGAGCCCCGTCACCGCCGAGAGCGCGATCACCGGCGAGGCGAGCGCCCCGAAGGCAACCGGCGCGGTGTTGGCGATCAGCGACAGGCCGGAGGCGGCGAGCGGCGAGAAGCCGAGGCCCATCAGGATCGCCGCCGTCACCGCGACCGGCGTGCCGAAGCCCGCCGCCCCTTCGAAGAAGGCGCCGAAGGCGAAGGCGATCAGCAGCAGCTGCAGCCGCCGGTCCGGCGTCACCCCGGCGATCGCCTTCTGCAGGATGGCGAAGCTGCCATTCGCCACCGTCAGCCGGTAAAGGAAGATGATGTTCAGGACGATCCAGCCGATCGGGAAGAGGCCGGAGAGGATGCCGAGGCCCGCCGCCCGCACGGCCATCCCGCCCGGCATGCCGAAGACGATGGAGGCGCAGAGCACGGCGACGACAAGGGCGACGATCGCCGCCCAATGCGCGGCGATGCGGAGGAAGGCGAGCGAGACCAGCATGACGACGACGGGGAGGGCGGCAAAGGCGGTGGACAGGGCGATGTTGCCCAAGGGGTCGTAAACCTGGGTCCAGGTCATTCAGACGGTTCCGTATCGCTTTCGGGACGTATGACGGCGCGATGGCCGGGGCGGGCATGAATGGCCCAGAGCCCTGGGGGCGGCAACATCACCTCCGCGCGCGTGGCCTTGCCGTGACGGAGGGCTTTGCGCCGCGGATCGCGATGTGGAACAGATGGACGCCGCGCCTCACTGGAGCCATCCGCCCCATGCCAGCCTTCGTCCCGCCCGGCGTCATCGGCCACAACCGCAGCCTCGTCACCCGCAACTATGCCGTGCTGCCGCCGGAGGGGATGTTCCCGAGTGTCCTGCCCTGGCTGACCCAGGCCTCCGTCTTCTACCAGACCAGCCCGAAGATGGGCGCCCGCTTCGCGCAGGGGCGGCTCGAGGCCGAGCCGGGCGGCGGCACCGCCGCGCCGCGGCAGGACGGGCTGGAGCATTTCCTCTACCTCCTCGCCGGCACGCTCGACGTCGCCGCCGACCAGGCCAGCGCCAGCCTGGAGCCGGGCGGCTTCGCCTATATCCCGGCCGGGGCGACGTGGAGCCTGCGCAACAACGGGGCAGAATTGGCGAAGGCGGTCTGGATCACCCGCCCCTATGTCCCAGCCGAGGGCATCGCCCCGCCGAGCCCCCGCTTCGGCACGCGGGAGAGGACGCCGGTCACCCGCGTCGACGACAGCGGGCGCTGGCGGCAATACCTGCTGGGCACGCTCGACATGTCCATGGATTTCGAGATGAACATCATGGGCTTCGACCGCGGCACCCATTTCCACTGCGTCGAGACCCATATCTTCGAGCATGGGCTGCTGATGCTGGAGGGCCAAGGCCTGCAGCTGCTCGACCGCGACTGGCACGAAATTTGGGAGGGGGACTTCATCTGGATGGGCCCCTTCGTCCCGCAGCAGTTCTACTGCACCGGCTGGGGCGGCGCGGCCTATCTGCTCTACAAGGACGTCAACCGAGAGGTCGTGTTCTAGCCATGCAGGCGCCTGCCCCTTCCACGATGATGCACCTCTCGACGCGCTCCGATGCCAAGGGGCTGCGCCAGCTCGCGATCCATCTGGTCCTGCTGGTCGGCGCGGGGGTGCTGGTGGTGCTGCTGCCGGGCTGGTGGAAGGCGCCCGCGGTGCTGCTGCTCGGCATCGCCCAGGCCGCGCTCTTCGCCCCGCTGCACGAGACGGTGCACCACACCGCCTTCGCCAACCGCCGGCTGAACGCGCTGGTCGGCTGGCCGGCCGGTGCGCTCTCGCTGTTCAACTGGCATTTCTACCAGCAATTCCACCTGGCCCATCATCGCCACACCCAGGACCCCGAGAAGGACCCGGAGCTGACGCCGCCGCCGCCGACCCGGCTGCCCGCCTTCATCGTGAAGATGCTCGCCATCCCCTATTGGCGCAGCCGCGCCCGCAACCTCTGGGACGGGCTGCGCGGCGACCTGTCCGCCTATTCCTTCATCAATCCGGCGACGGCGCCCCGGGTCGTCCGCAGCATGCGGGCGATGGTGGCGACGGTGGCGGGCCTCGCCCTGCTGTCCGGCCTGGTCTTCGGGTGGGAGGCGCCCGTCCTCTTCTGGATCCTGCCGCAGCTCCTCGGCCAGCCCTTGCTGCGCCTCTACCTCTTCACCGAGCACACCGGCTGCTCGATGGACCGCAACGGGCTGACCAACACGCGCACCATGCTGACCACGCCGCTGATGCGCCTGCTGATGTGGAACATGCCCTTCCACGCGGAGCACCACCTCTACCCCTTCATCCCCTTCCACCGCCTGGGCGAGGCGCATGCCGTGCTGCGCGACCGGCTCGCCCATCTCCATCCCGGCTATGCGCGCTGGCATGCCGAGCACCTGAAGACGCTGCGGGTATGACCGCGGCGGAGGGCGCCTTCGCGCTCGGCGACCTGCCGCTGCATCGCGGCGGGGTGCTGCCGGATGCGAGGATCGTCTGGAAGACGCATGGCGCGCTGAACGCCGCGCGCGACAACGTCGTCCTCTACCCGACGAGCTACGGCGCGCAGCACCCCGACCTCGAGTGGCTGATCGGGCCGGCCGGCATCCTCGACCCGACCCGGTGGTTCATCGTCATCCCCAACATGTTCACCAACGGGCTGTCCACCTCGCCCTCCAACTGCCCGGCCTGGCCGGGGCTGGTGACGGCCTGGGACAATGTCCGCGCCCAGCGCCGGCTGCTGCGCGAGGTCTTCGGCATCGAGCGCCTGCATGCCGTCTATGGCTGGTCGATGGGCGCGCAGCAGGCCTATCACTGGGCCGCTGCCTTCCCCGAGGCAGTATCGCGCATCGTGGTGAATTGCGGCAGCGCCCGCACCGCTGTCCACAACCAGGTCTTCCTCCGCAGCCAGATGGCGGTGCTGGAGGCCGCGCCCGAACATGACGGACGGGGCCAGTTCAAAGCGGAGCCCAAGGCCGCGCTCCGCGCCTTCGGCCGGGTCTATGCGGCCTGGGCGCTCAGCCAGGATTTCTACCGCGCCAACCTCCACCTCACCGCCCTCGGCGCCCCCGACCTCGAGACCTTCCTCCGCACCGACTGGGAGGAGCGCTTCGCACGCCGTGCCGCCGCCGACCTGCTCGCCCAGCTCCGCACCTGGGATGCCGGCGACATCGCCGATGGCGGCGACCTGGCCGCGGCGCTGGCCCGGATCGAGGCCCGCGTGCTGCTGATGCCCTCGGCCACCGACCTTTACTTCCGCGTCGCCGACAACGAGGCGGAGCTGCCCCACCTGAAGCACGGCCGCCTCGCCGTCATTCCCAGCATCTGGGGCCACCGCGCCGGCAACCCGGGGCCTAACCCGGGGGACGCCGCCTTCATCAAGGCCGAGGTCCGCGCCCTGCTCGACGCCTGAGCACGGATGAATTCAGAACTCCGGCGTAAAAGAGGGAAGCCATCAGGCCGATTCCGTGGCTATGCTCCGCCCGCCGGAGGCTTTGAATGACGAGTGGAAACCGCGACGCCAGATCCATGGCCCGCCAGCGGGCGTGGTTGCCGCACGCCCTCCTCGCCCTTGCCCTCCTCGCCGGCTGCGACAGCCACGAGGAGGAGGTCACCGCCGCCGACACCCCGCCCACCGTCTCCGTCATGCCGCCGATGCGCCGGGAGGTCACCGACTGGGACGAGTTCACCGGCCGCCTCGTCCCCGTCGAGCGGGTCGAGATCCGCGCCCGGGTCAGCGGCTACCTCGACAGCATCGCCTTCAACGACGGCCAGGTCGTCCGCCGCGGCGACCCGCTCTTCCGCATCGACCGCCGCCCCTTCGAGACCGCCATCACCGACGCCGAGGCGCGGCTCGCCGCCGCCCGCTCCCAGGTGATTCTCGCCGACCGGGAATTCACCCGCGCCGGCAACCTGCTGCAGTACCGCGCCGGCTCCGAGGCCAGCCTCGACCAGCGCGCCCAGGCGCTGGAGGCCGCCCGCGCCGCCGTCACCCAGGCCGAGGCCGCCCTGCAGCGCGCCCGGCTTGACCTCGAATTCACCGAGATCCGCGCACCGATCTCGGGCCGCATCGGCCGCCACCTGGTCAGCCCCGGCAACCTCGTCGCCGGCGGCGAGGGCAGCAGCGCCACCCTCCTCGCCGTCATCGTCACCATGGATCCGATCGATGTCAGCTTCGACATCGACCAGGCCGCGGCGCTGCGCTACGCGCGCCTCGCCGAGAGCGGCGGCCGCCCCTCCTCGCGCGACATGGCGAACCCGGTGCAGCTGGCGCTGGCGGACGAGACCGGCTTCCCCCGCACCGGCCGCGTCGTCTTCGTCGACAATGAGGCGGATGCCAGCACCGGCACCATCCGCATCCGCGCCCGCTTCGCCAACCCGCGCGACCTGCTGCTGCCGGGCGTCTTCGCCCGCATCCGGCTGGTCGCCTCGGCCCCCTACCAGGCGCTGCTGGTCCCCGATGCCGCGGTCACCACGGACCAGTCGCGCCGCGTGGTCTATGTGCTGGCGCCCGACAACACCCTGCAGATGCGCCAGGTGCAGCTCGGGCCCCTGCATGACGGGCTTCGCGTCATCCGCAGCGGCCTGCAGGGCGATGAGGAGGTGGCCGTCACCGGCCTCACCCGCGCCCGGGCCGGGCAGATGGTGGTGCCGCTGCGACCCTCCCCGGTCCAGGCCAGGTCCGAAGCAGGCCCGCCGGCGGAGCCCAGCAATTGAGCAATATCGGCGTCGTCTCGGTCCGCCAGCCGGTCCTGGCCTGCGTCCTCTCGCTGGTGCTGCTGATCGTCGGCGGGCTGTCGATGCTCTCGCTGCCGATCTCCGAATATCCGGATGTCGCGCCGCCGACCGTCGTCGTCGCCACCAACTACCCCGGCGCCTCCGCCCAGGTCGTGGCCGATACCGTCGCCACGCCGATCGAGCAGGAGGTGAACGGCACCGAGGGCATGCTCTACATGTCCTCGCAGTCGACGGCCGACGGGCGGATGACGCTGACCGTCACCTTCCGCCTCGGCACGGACCCGGACCGGGCGCAGATCCTGGTCCAGGGCGCGGTCTCCACCGCCCTGCCGCGCCTGCCGGAGGAGGTGCGGCGCTGGGGCGTCACCACGCGGAAGATCGCGACCGACAGGTTGATGATCATCTTCGTCACCTCGCCCGATGCTTCCTACGACCAGCTCTACGTCTCCAACTTCGCCCTCCGCCAGGTGCGGGACCAGCTGCTGCGCATCGACGGCATCGGCGACATCGACATGCAGGGCGCCCGCGACTACGCCATGCGCGTCTGGCTCGACCCCGGGCGGATGATGGCGAACGGCATCATCGCCGAGGACGTGGTCGCCGCCATCCAGGCGCAGAATGCCGAGGTCGCCGGCGGCCAGGTCGCCGAGCCGCCGGTGTCCGACCAGGCCTTCCAGCCCAACCTCGTCTTCCGCGGCCGGCTCGACGACCCGGCGGAGTTCGAGCGCATCGTCGTCCGCGCCGGCGCCGACGGTCGGCTGCTGCGGCTGCGCGACGTTGGTCATGTCGAAATCGGCGCCGCCTCCTACACCACCGGCAGCACGCTCCAGGGCCGCCCCGCCGTGGCGCTCGCCATCACCCAGCGCCCCGGCTCCAACGCGCTCGACACGGCGCGGCTGATCCGCGAGCAGCTCGACGAGCTTACCCAGACCTTCCCCGCCGGGATCAAGGCGGAGATCGCCTACGACCCGACGCGCTTCGTGGCCGAGAGCGTGCACGAGCTGGCGCAGACGATCGGCGAGGCCGTCATCCTCGTCGTGCTCGTCGTGCTGCTCTTCCTGCAGAACTGGCGGGCGGCGATGATCCCGATCCTCGCCATCCCGGTCTCGCTGATCGGCACCTTCGGCGTGATGATCGTGCTCGGCTTCACCCTCAACACCCTGACGCTGTTCGGCCTGGTGCTCGCCGTCGGCATCGTGGTGGACGACGCCATCGTCGTCGTCGAGAATGTCGAGCGCCACCTGGTCGACGAGCCCTCGCCCGAGGCGGCGGCGGAGCGCACCATGCTCGAGGTCGGCGGCGCGCTGGTCTCGATCGCCCTCGTGCTCTGCGCGGTCTTCGTCCCGACCACCTTCCTCGACGGCATCACCGGCCGCTTCTTCCGGCAATTCGCCATCACCATCTCGGTGGCGACGGCGCTTTCCTGCTTCTGCTCCCTCACCCTCAGCCCGGCGCTCGCCTCGCTGATCCTCCGCCCCCACGCGCCGAAGACCGTGCTCCGGCCCAGCCCGCTGCGCCGCCTGGTCACCGCCCTGCTCGACGGCTTCAACCGCGGCTTCGACCGGCTGGCCGAGGCCTATGGCGCGCTGACCCGCCGCCTCGTCGGCTACGCCCTGCCGATGCTCGCCCTCTATGCGCTGCTGATCGGGGGCGCGGGGTTCCTGCTGGTGACGGCGCCGCAGGGCTTCGTCCCGGCGCAGGACCGCGGCTATGCCGTTGTCTCCATCGAGCTGCCGGGCGGCGCGTCCCTCTCCCGCACCACCGCCGTGGTCGAGCGCGCCGCCGCCATCGCCCGCGACATCCCCGGCATCGCCAGCGTCTCCGCCCTGTCCGGCATCTCGGGCGCCACCAACACGGCCGGCAGCAACCAGGGGCTGCTGACCCCCGTCTTCGCCCCCTGGGACGAGCGGCTGCCGCATGGCATCACCGCGGACGGCATCCTCCGCGAGCTGCGCCGCCGCCTCGCCGTGCTGGACGAGGCGACGGTGCTGGTCATCCCGCCGCCCGCCGTGCCCGGCCTCGGCAGCGGTGCCGGCTTCGCCCTCCGCCTCGAGGACCGCACCGGCCGCGGCACCGCCGTGCTCGCCGCCGCGGCGGAGGATTTCGTCGCCACGCTCCGCCGCGTGCCCGGCCTCGGCGGGGTCTACACGCCCTTCCGCATCGATGCGCCGCTGGTCGCCGTCGACATCGACCGCAGCCGGATCGAGATGCTCGGCGTGCCCGTCGCGCGCCTCAGCCAGAGCATCGAGACGCTGCTCGGCTCCTCCTACGTGAACGACTTCACCGCCTATGGCCGCAACTGGCGCGTCGTCGCCCAGGGCTCGCCGGAATTCCGGCGCGAGGCGAGCGACCTCTCGCGCCTCTTCACCCGCAATGCCGACGGCAACATGGTGCCGCTGGCCAATGTGATGACCTTGCGCGACATCACCGGGCCGCAGCGCGTGCCGCGCTACAACCTCTACCCGGCGGCCGAGATCGCGGGCGAGATCCTGCCCGGCACCGGCTCCGCCGCCGCCATCGCCGCGATCGAGCGCCTGGCCCGCCGCACCCTGCCCGACGGCATCGGCTTCGAATGGACCGACCTCTCCTACGAGCAGACCCAGAGCGGCAATGCCGGCCTGCTGGTCTTCCCGCTCTGCGTGCTCTTCGTCTACCTGGTGCTGGCGGCGCAGTACGGGTCCTGGAGCCTGCCCTTCGCCGTCATCCTCATCGTGCCGATGTGCCTGCTGACCTCGACGCTCGGCATCCGCGCGCTCGGGCAGGACGTCAACATCCTGACGCAGATCGGCTTCGTCGTGCTGGTCGGGCTGGCCGCGAAGAACGCCATCCTCATCGTCGAATTCGCCCAGCAGCGCGAGGATGAGGGCGTCAGCCCGATCGATGCCGTGGTCGAGGCCTGCCGGCTCAGGCTGCGCGCCATCCTGATGACCTCGCTCGCCTTCATCCTCGGCGTGCTGCCGCTCGTCATCGCCAGCGGGGCGGGGGCGGAGATGCGCCGCGCGGTCGGCTCCGCCGTGTTCTTCGGCATGATCGGGGTGACGGCCTTCGGCCTGCTCTTCACCCCGGTCTTCTACATGGTGATCCGGCGCATCGTGGGCCCCCGCCGCTCCAAGCTGCGGCAGATGACGCGCCAGCGCCGCCGGCCGCGGCTGCCGGCCTGAGCGCTCAGTAGTCGACCCTGAATAACTCGCAACCCACTGATCTGCCTGGGAGCTTCGC
>NZ_JCACHU010000058.1:0-7125 GCF_059504005.1 Belnapia sp.
GGCTGTTTCCGGCACGTCGGCCTGAGCCTTACCCAACTTCCGTGAAGGTCAATAGCAGGGTGCCACACTATCTCGTTGCAAGTGATCGGGCCCTGGACTTCCTTCCTGCGCTATGCGGCGGAGGTGCTGGAGCGGGTCGACCGGATCGTGGCTCAAGGCCGGCCCTACCCTGACGAACTTTCCGGCCAGCCGGGCGGCTTCAACTGCCGCTACGACCTCGATTCCTGCTTCGCCGCCTTTGACCTGTTGGTGGGGCGGCAACAACGGGCTGATCGACGGGTACGGACGGACTGGGTGGACATCCCGAACGGACTACAGCCCTGTGGTAAAGCCGAGCCGGGCGTCGACGAGAACGGCACTAGGCTCTACGCCTTCCGACCGGATTCGAACTGGATCACGGCGCTCGAGCAAACGAAGGGCGGGTTTGCGCCGATCGTCGCCGCGATGCTGCGTGCGCACCCCGAGGGCTGGGAGCACACCTCGCTCTGGGACGACCTGGCCGCGCTTTATCTTCTGCGACAGGAAATTTTCGCCGCGCGGGGCGGGCACATGGAGCCCTGTGTGCCGGCCGCAACGATTCGACGGATGCTGACCGAGGCAATGACCGCTAAGTTACCTGACTGGACTGCCAAGCCAAGGACCGCCGAAGCCCGTCCGGCAGGACCCTGACCAGCCGCCTAGTGTTGCCGCAGCGGCTCATTGCGGCGCTGGGCTCGTGCAGTACCGGCGGGAAGCTGTCAGGCGACTTTCGGGAGCAGGCCACCTACGACACGACGGACCCATCCACCTCGCAAGCTGAATTTGCTACAACAGCGAACGTGTTGAAGGATTAGAGTAAGGGGTGCCCAGCGAGGTGGATGGGTGCCAGATGTCGCCCACGGCCTGCTCCCCAAAGTCGGATGACAGGAAGCATACGGGCGCGCGTCGACGTGCTCGCGCGGTGCCCTGAGATGCACACGAACGAGGCTGTAGGGAGGACGTTTGCGATGACCAATGGGCGACAGACCTTCGACCTTGGTCTGGTGATGGCGGGGGCTGTTTCGGCAGGCGCCTACACCGCCGGCGTCCTCGACTTCCTCTTCGAGGCGCTCGACGCGCTGGAGGACGCTCGCAGCGGCGGCGACACTGCTCCTCTAACGGCGGGCCTGCCCGAGGAGAACCCAGTGTTCGACCCTGGGCACGACGTGCGTATCGGCGCCATGGCTGGCGCCTCGGCCGGCGCAATGGTCACTGCCATCGCCACGACCCTGCTCGGCACCCGAGTTCCGCCTATCGGCCCGGGACGAAGGCCGGACGCCGCTTCCGTCGGTAACCCGCTCTACGACGCCTGGGTAAGTGAAATCCACTACGACCGCCTTCTCGGCACCGCAGACCTTGCCGGCGGCGCGCCGCTGCGCTCGCTGCTCGACGCCTCGGCGCTGGACGCGATCGTGCGGCGGGCGCTTGCCTACTCGCAGCGGACCGACCGCGTTCGCTCCTATGTTGCAGAGCGGCTGCCGATCTATCTCTGTGTCAGTAACCTTCGCGGCATCCGCTACTCGCTCTCGCTCGACGCCGAGCCCGACGCCGGGACGGAGCACCAAATGTCCATGCACGCCGACCATGTGGGCTTCTGCTGGCATGCCCGGCCCGGCGGCGAGGGACTGCCTGGCCTTCGGTCCTTGGCGCCGGGCGGTGATCAAGGCCCCTGGGACCAGCTCGGGGCATCCGCGCTTGCCAGTGGCGCCTTCCCGGTCGGACTGTCTGCGCGGGAGGTAAAGCGCCGCTTCTCGGACTACGAGGAGCGCCAGTGGTATGATCCAGGCCAGCTTCTCAACCCGGTGCGTCGGCGCGACAAGAACGGGCAGGAGGTCGTCCCCTCAGAGGATCCAGCGTCGTGGCTCAGCCGCGCTGGCGCGGGCGTCACGCTCCCGCCTGTGGATCGCTCGGTCGACCACCCGGGTGGCGTCTATGATTTTGTCAATGTGGACGGGGGCGTGTTCAACAATGAGCCTCTGGAGCTCTGCCGCACCGCACTGGCGGGCCCAGGCGGGCGCAACCCCCGCGACCCGGCCGAAGCAACACGTTCGGTGCTCCTGATCGACCCCTTCCCGAATCTCTTTGAGTTGGACCGGGCCTACGACGCTGAGAAAGAGCGCCGGCTTCTGGTTGTCCTGAAGCGGCTTGTCGGGGCTTTCACAGCACAGTCGCGCTTCAAACCAGACGAGCTGGCGCTGGCGCGCGATCCCGGCGTTGCAAGCCGCGCGGCAATTATGCCGGTCCGCTACGAGGAGCCCGGAAACCGGAAAGCGAGGTACGCCATCGCCTGCGGCGCGCTGGGCGGCTTTGGGGGGTTCCTGTCGAAGGAGTTCCGCCACCACGACTATATGTTGGGCCGGCGCAACTGCCAGCGCTTTCTGATGCGCCACCTTGCGCTGCCGGCCGACCCGGAGAACGGCACGGAGAACCCGCTCTTCGCGCGGTGGCCACGCGACGCCCGGCTCCGAGAGCCGTTCGCCTTCCGGAAGACGTACCGGGGGGCGGACGGTGTCGAGCGGCAGGTGCTCCACTTGCCCATTGTTCCGCTGCTGGGGCGTCTGGCTAGCCCGGACTACACTGCGACACCGCCCTGGCCCGTTACCCCGGCTGACCTCCAACTTGAGGATCTGCGCGCCCGGATTGAGGCGCGGGCAAATGGAGTCAAGGCAGCCTTGGTCCGCGAACTGCGACCAACGATCTGGTTCCGTGCCGCCATCGAGGCAGTTTGGTGGCGCAAGCGGGACCAGTGGATTGAGCGCTTCGCAATGGCTCCGATCCGGTCCGACCTGCAGAGTCGCAGTCACAACATCCGATGATGTAATGAGATCTGTGCGCGGGTAATCCGCTGCGCCGGCGTTGTGGCTGCTTGGTGTTGGCTGCCGCCGGTTCCTGGGCGAGTTCGCCTCGGCTTGGCTGTTTAGGCCGTCGTTCGACGCCACTGAATGGCCATCGCCCTGCCGAGCGCAGAGTCCGGGCGTGAGATCACGCCCGTTGCTCGATCAGCAGGCCGCAGCTCCGGCGCAGGTTGTACGCCATCGCCGCAAGCCTCACCTGCAGCCCCGCCTTGGCGGGTGCAGGGCGCTGACGCGCAATGGCCATGTCAAGCGGCGAGCGCGAGCTCATGGCCGAGATGGTCGGTCATAGCCCAGCCGACGACGCGGCGGGAGAACAGGTCGAGCACCACGGCCAGGTACAACCAGCCCTCAGCAGTCCAGATATACGTCAAATCAGCCAGCCAGACCCGATCCGGCGCGCTGGCAGTGACATCGCGCCCGAGCAGGTTCGGCGCCACCGGATAGGCATGCGCGCTGTCGGTGGTGCGGCGGAACCGGCGCCGGCGCCTGGCCGACAGGCCCATGCCACGCATCAGGCGCACCACCCGCTTGCGGCCAACCCGCCGGCCATGGCTGCGCAGGGTGGCATGCACGCGCGGGCTGCCGTAGCGACCCCGGCTGGCCTCGTGCGCGGTGCGGATCTCGGCCGCCACCGCCCGGTCCTCAGCCGCCCGCACACTCTCCGGCCGGCTGGCCCAGGCGTAGTAGCCACTCCGGCTCACCCCCGGCACCTCGCACATGATCTGGATGGGGAAGTCGGCGACAGGCTCGCGGATGAAGGCATAGCTCATCTCCGGCCCGTCGCCCGGCCGAAGATGAGCGCAGCTTTTCCCAAGATGTCGCGCTCCATCCGGACCCGATCGAGCTCACGTCGCAGCCGCCCGATCTCCGCCGCCTGGTCGGCCGGGCTCGGGCCCACGCGGCGCGCCGGCGCCGCCTGCTCTTCGGGGGGCGTCGACGCCGGCGCGCCGCTCTCTGTCGCTGTGCGGCTCTCTGCCCAGCGCAGCCAAGTCCGTACCAGCTGGTCCGGCAAGCCAAGCTCGGCCGCCACCGCCGAAACCGAGCGGCCACCACGGATTGCGGCCACCGCTTCGAGCTTGAACGCCTCCGGAAACAACCGGCGCTGTTTGTTGCTCTCTGCCATCGACATCTCTCAGGCTTTTCAGCCTATCTGGGGTGTCCGTGAGAGCGGGGCAGGGCCACCGCAACCGGAGGTCAGATCGGTGGACCACAACCACAGCGACAAGCCCTTGGGAGCGCCGGCGTGTGCCCGGAACGCTGACGCCGGCGCCCCCACGGGCGGCGCCGGGCCAGAGCGTCGCAACTCTGCCCAGCGCAAGCTGCTATCACACCCCGAACAAAATCTGCACCGAGCAACCCAGCCTTGCTCAGTGCCTGCCCGCCACCCTACCCTTGGCCGCCTGAACAGCGCAGCCAGCTGTCTCATCATCCGGACGCACTACAGCCCACAACATCTACAGTCGCCTTGCCGCCCTGCTCGCCTGCTTTCTGGCCAGTGCTGATCATAGTCCGCCGCCTCGCAGACAGCATCGGCTTCGTCGTGCAGCCGCGCCGCTAGATGGTCGAGAAATCGCTCGACTGGTTCGGCTGCTAGCGTCGGCTACGCACCATAACTTCGCAAACGAGGTTTCAGCTCACGCTGCGGTTGCGGCCTACCCAGTACGGCTCGCGCAGGAGCCGACGCAGGATCTTGCCGGACGGATTGCGTGGCAGCGCTTCAGCGAAGTCCACGGACTTCGGCAGCTTGAAGCCGGCAATGCGCGCCCGCGCGTGCCCCACGATCTCCTCGGCCAAGGCGGACGCACCGGGGCGCAGAACTACGATGGCCTTCACCGCCTCGCCCCATCGCTCGTCCGGTACACCGATCACGGCGACGTCGGCCACCGCAGGGTGGCCGAACAATGCGTTCTCCACCTCCGCCGGGTAGACGTTCTCGCCACCGCTCGCAATCATGTCCTTCACCCGGTCCTGGACGTAGACATAGCCCTCCTTGTCCAAGTGGGCGACGTCGCCGGTCCGCAGCCAGCCCCCCGGGAAGAAGGCCGTGCGGGTCGCCTCAGGATTGTTCCAATAGCCCTTCATCACCGTAGGCGAGCGGAGTACGAGCTCGCCCGCCGTCCCGGCCGGCACCGGCTCACCGAGCGGGTTCATGACGCGCAGCTCGAAGCCGGGATAGGGCAGGCCGCAGGAGCACAGCTTGCCGCGCGCCGGATTGTGCGCCTCCTGCGGCAGGATCGTGCCGGCACCTGTTGCCTCGGTCAGGCCGTAGAGCTGCCACAGTCCGGCTCTCGCAAAGGCCTGTCCGGCGCGCAGCATCAGCGCCTCGGCGATCGGTGAGGCGCCGTAGACCAGAGTGCGCACCGAACCGAAATCCGCTGCGGCTGCAGCCGGGTGCTCCAGCAGCGCTAGGATCGCGGCGGGCACAAGGAGCAGCCAGGTGACGCCATGGCGGAGAATGATCTCGATCAACCCGGTGGGGCTGAACTCCTCCAAAACGACAACCTCGGCACCCCGCGTGAGACCGAGCAAGCCGACGTTTGTCCCGGCGACGTGGAACACCGGCATGCACACCAGCACCACCGCCTCGGGTCCGATGTCCCCGAACCGGCCAAGTGCGATGGCCTCCAGGGTGGCGAGATAGTTGCGGTGGGTGAGCTCCACGCTCTTGGGCAAGCCGGTGGTGCCGGAGGTGTACATCTGCAGCACCGTGTCCTCCGCCTCAACTAGCACTCCTGGGTCGGCGACAGACTGGGCATCGCGCCACGCCTCGAAGCCCGGCCAGCGCTCGCCCGCGCCGCTGCCCATCGAGACGCAGCGCAGCCCGGCGGGCATGCCCTGTTCCTCGGCCGCAGTTTCGAAGCCCCGGCCGAGGAACAGGGCCGCGACGCCGGCGTCGGTGAGGATCGCCGCGACCTCTGGTGCGGCCAGGCGCCAGTTCACCGGGACCAGCGCGACGCCGGCCCGGGCGGCGCCGAACAGCAGTTCGAAGTAGCGGTCCGAGTTCTTGCCGAGATAGCCGACGCGGTCGCCGCGGCGCACGCCGAGCCTAGCGAGGCCGTGGGCGACTTGGTCTGCATGGCGGTCGAGCTCGCCATAACTCGTGGTCCAGTCGTCGAATATCAGGGCGGTCTTCGTCGGTTGTTCCCGGGCGTGGTGGCGCAGCAGCTCGGCCAGGGTTCGACTCTCGTGCAACACTTTCATCGGCCGCCTCCCGGGAGGCTGCGGCACTGTCCCTAGGCCCAGTTCCGCGCAGGAAGCACCCGCTGGCCAACCCACCAGCGGGACGCGGAGGCGAGCCGGGACGCACGTGCTCGGCTTCCGGCAAGTCCTGAGTGACGCGGTGCATGATCTAACCGCCAGTGCCCGCGTCGCAAGCACCTTCGCAGGAGAGCGCGCTCCACTCTCGGCTTTGCGTACGCCGTGTCGAACCGATTGAGGACGTCACCCCAAAAAGCACGCTGGCCCGTACCAGCATTCGGCCCAGCGTGCTCTTGACCCGGAATGAGCTGTGGACCCAGTGGGGCAAATTCTCACATGCGATAAACCGCCCGCTCCGCAGGTTAACCGTTGTTCCTGTGCGGAGCGGCTTACTGCTCGCGTTCCCACGTGATCACGGCCCGAAGTTTCCGGCCGGGCTCGACGGGGTGTTCCTGCACCTCACTCGTTAAGGTTAGTCGGTTACCGTCAAAGGCGAAGTAGCGAACCTGCCGCGAGCCGACCCAGTCGGGATGCCATGCGGCGTCGATTTCGGTCTCAATCCTATCACCTTCAATGGAGTAGTGCCCGGTATATGCGGTGAGGCTCCCAAACAGCGCTGCCGCTTCGGCATCCGTCGTGGGAGGCATACGCTCGCCGGGATAAAGGATCACCATCATGCGGCCGCCGGGCTCGAAGATGATATAGCCGCTTGGGTTTGGTGGTGTGACGACCTCGCCCGTGTCCTCCATCCGGCGGTGTGCAGCTACTACCTTCCAAACCCCGACCAGCTTGCGAGAGACATTCGCTGTTCCTGTCATAGCGCTGCTCTCCTCCCTTTGGAGAAAGCCTACACCGAGCTTGGCGGGAAGCCTCAACGTCGATCAGGCTACTAGCCTTTAACCTTTCTCACTTGATGGGTTGGATGCCCCCTGCTCTGCGGCATCGAGGTGCCATAGCGTGGTTGGCGCTGAGCCCCACCACGAGGGAGAGGAGGCATCGATGGAGGAGATTAGGACGATCGGCCTCGACCTGGCCAAGAGCGTTTTCCAGGTGC
>NZ_JCACHU010000059.1:0-7088 GCF_059504005.1 Belnapia sp.
TGCCGCCCGCCATGATGGCACGCGAGCGTCACGGCACGTGCAAAGCCAAGCTTATACCAGGCCCACTATGGATTGACCTGCCGTGCCCACTCGAAGTCGGTCAGCGACTGGATGCGATCGGTCTCGGCGATGAGCTTGTTCCAGGCTTCGCAGCGGGCATGGACGATGGCGCACGTGCCGCTGAACAGTCGACCTGACAGGTAGCGGTCCCGCAGGTACTGCCAGACTTTCTCGACTGCATTTCCATGGTGCCTCTCTATGCCGGGTTCCTGGTGCGGTCCGGGCCTGGCCGTTCGGCCCGGAGGTGGTCGAGTTCGGCCTCCGCCATCGTCACCAGCCAGATGCGCTGGCCGCCGCGGGCGGCCAACTGCCCCCGCAGGCGGCCGACGCGCAGCCAGTGGTAGGCTGTGTGGCGGTGGATGCCGAGGCGTTCGGCTGCCTCATGGAGCGTCCACTCGGCGCCGGGCTGACGCAGCACGGCCCCGCTCCAGATCGGCCGCCTGCCGGTCATGCCGTGGCGAAACATCAGGCGCTGGATCATCCCGGCCTCGAACGCTGCCCGTTTGGGCGGGCGCCAGCCAGCGGCGTTGAGCCTTTCGGCGATGACGGCGGCCGAACAACCCTGCCGACGCAGGTCACGGATGGTGGCCAGGATCTGGTCGAACCCGCGCAGCTGCTCGAACCGCCGAACGGGGCGAACAACGGCATGGCGGGTCCGCGCGCTGCCGGCCCATTCGCACTCGACTTCAAGCTGCTCGCTGACCCCTTCCAGGCGGATGACAACCCGTTCGAGGACGAGCCGGGCAATGGCCTGACGGTCCTGCTGTGTCGTTGTTGCAGCATGCCAGAGCGCTGGTATGTCCTCTGCGAGTTGCTGGATGACAGCGAGCTCCGCCACCTCCAGCCGAGGCAGCTCACGCGCCAGTTCGCGGGCTTGTTCGGCTTCCAGCGCCTCCTCTGCCGCCAGCGCCTCCTCCCAGTCCCGCTCCAGGGTGCGCGCCACCAAGCGCATGCCGGGGTCGACCGCCTCGTAGCGCCGACGTGCCAGCGCGGTGTTGTAGCGCGCCCGCTCCAGCCGCTCGGCCCAGTGCCGCCGTCGCGCGGCACGCTCGAGCTCGATATCCTCGGCCAGCTGCAGGCTGACCTCGAGGGCGGGTGGCGTCAGCGCCGCGAGGATCAGCTGGCCCACCGCCTGGTCCACTGGCGCCGCGCTCACCGATTGGCAACGCGGCCCGGCAAAGGTCACTGCCTCCTGGCAGCAGCCGTAGCGAGCCTCGCGGCCGTTGTTGTGGTAGCTGAGCGTCATCCGCCGGCCACATCGGCCACAATGGACAAGGCCGCCCAGCAGGGCATGGCCACCCCGCGGGACGCCCTCATGCTTGGCTCGGTTCGCCTTCATCTGCTCCTGGTTGCGGGTGTAGGTCTCCCAATCAATGTAGGCCGGCCAGCAGTCCCGACGCAGCACCGCCCAGCCCTCGGGCGCCCGGATGAACCGCCGCCCGCTTTGCGGCCTCCCGGGCAGTACGGCGCGACGCTCCATCCGTCGGCGACCATAGACATAGGCACCTGCATAGGCCGGGTGGCGCAGCATGTCGGCCACCGTCGCCTGGTTCGGGCGGTTCCACCTCACCTCACCCTTGCATGGGCCAGAGCGCAGGCGGTCGGGCAAACCGATGTCGTGGTCGGCGAGATAGGTCAGCACGCCGCGGACCGAACGGCGCCGCTCAAAAACATCGAACACAAGCCGGATCACCGAGCGGACCCCCTCGTCCGGGTCAAGCGCCACCTCGCCAGAGGGGCGCTGCACGTAACCGCGTGGCAGGCCCATGACGAGCTCCCCGCGAGCTGCCTTGGCACGACGCCCCTCGAGCATGCGGCTCTTGAGGATGTGCAACGCACCAAAATGTCTCATGCACGAGGCGTGGCCCCGGTGAGACGTGACCCACCTGAAACGCGGCGGCACTAGCCACCAATGACGAAAACGGTCACGCTCCCAGTATCGTCGCTCGCGGGAATGCCGCTTGCGGCAACTCGATCTGGTTAAGCTGTTGGCAAGGGCGCTGCCCTGATCTCGACACCCATTGGCAACACTCCAGTTTCTACAAAGCGCCAGAGTGCGATCAACAGTTTCCTGGCCATGGCGACGATGGCGATTCGCCGCGTGCGCCTGGCCAAGGTGCCAACGCGCTGGCGGAACCACTCGGCGAGCGCGCTGCCGGGTTGGTAGCGCAGCCATAGGGAGGGGCGCGGTGCGCGCCTGACCGCCGGGCGTCCGAGACTCGGCGGCGCGTCTGGGACGACCCGCCGCAGCGTTGTGCCAGGGCGAGTATGAGGAGAGGCGATGAGGGTTCTGATCTCGGGCGCGGGGATCGCCGGGCTGTCGCTCGCCCTGCGCCTGCGCCAGCGGGGGCTCACACCCGTTATGGTCGAGCGTGCACCGCGCGTGCGCGACGGCGGCTACATGCTCGGCCTCGCGGATCCGGGCCTCGACGCCGCCGAGCGCCTGGGCGTGGCCGACGCACTGCGGGCCGCACGGCACATACCGCGGCGCCTCGTCTACGTGGACGGGGACGGGCGCGAGCGGTTCGCTCTCGGCGGCCCGGCGCTCAATCGGCTGGTCGGCGAGCGGCGGTTCAACCTCTTGCGGGGTGACATCGAGCGGGCACTGTACGAGCGCGTCCACGACGGCGTGGAGATCCGCTTCGGGGCCTCGGTGGAGTCCTGGGAGGAGAGCCGGGACGGTGTGGGAGTCCGGCTCAGCAACGGCGAGGAAGTCGGGTGCGATCTCGTCGTCGGCGCCGACGGTCTCCACTCTCGGGTGCGAGCACTGGGCTTCGGGTCGGAGGAGCGGTTCGTGCGCCCTCTCGGCGCACGGGTAGCCGCCTTCCTGCTCAACCGCTCGCAGGTACCCGACGCCGTGCCCGGCACCTCCTACTCGCTAACTGAGGTCGGGCGGGCCGCGGCACTCGCCTCGGTCTGTGAGGACCGGCTGGTCGCGTTCTTCATCTGGCGCACCAAGGGGTGTTCGCGCCCCGGCTCCGTGGAGGAGGAACTTCGCCGCGCCTTCGCCGGGGCGGGCTGGCACGTCCCGGCCCTGCTGGACCTGCTGCCTCGCAAGGGAGACGTGTACCTCGACGAGGTGGCCCAGGTGGTGATGCCTCGGTGGTCCGCTGGGCGGGTCGCGCTGCTCGGCGACGCGGCTTTCGCAGTCTCGCTGATCGCCGGGAAGGGCGCAACGCTGGCGCTGGCCGGGGCGGTTCTGCTCGCCGACGCGCTGGCGGAGCAGCCCGGTCGGCCTCAGGCCGCTTTCGCCGCCTATGAAGCACGGCTGCGCCCCTGGGTAGCGACCGCGCAACGAATGGCGCGACGGAACGTCCACCTATTCACGCCCGCTAACCGCCTCCAGTTGCTCCTGCGCGAGGCCGTGCTACGTCTGGCGGCGCTTCCGTTCCTTGCCCCACCTCTCAAGCGGCTCCTGAACCGCGATGGCGAGCGGCTGTAGCAATCCGTCGCGAGCGCCGCCACGCAGGGCAGGCCGCGGCACCCGGAGGCAGCCCGACGGCTTCGGCCCTAGCAGAAGCGGTCGCGGTTGCCGGTCTCGACGATCGCCTGCACTTCCTCGATTGTCTCGGCCAGCTTTCCGTGCGCGAGCAGCATGTTTGCGAAGGATGGCACCCTCGCCGTGTAGGCCACGCCTCCGGTCGCCACATCCCCGACCGGACCACGCACTTCGGGCAGTGGGAGAGCAGGCGCCGGACGGCGACGAACCGCACGTGATCGGGAAGCTTCCCTCGGACGGCCATTGCCTCAGGAAGCTCCTAGTTCCGCACGATGATGGCCGCGTCGCTCAGGCGTAGGATGTACGTCACCCTCGGGAGTCAGGAAGATCAGGCCGACGCTCGGGCTGATCAGTACATTGCGGAAGGTGTCGATGCAGCAGTTACCGGCGGTCCGGTGCACCGACCGGTTTCTGTGCCCTCGCCCGGGTACAATGCCCCAGATGAGCCTCGTGCGTAGCGCCTCAGGGACACGTCACGGCCGCTTTTCTGGTTCTTCTTGTCCTTCCCAGCCCGGAGACGCTGGGCCTCCTGCAATGAAACGGCTAATGCGGCTCCCGATGTCGCCGGTGCGAAGCGAGACCATTGCGGAGCCCCAGCCATGCGCGCCGAGGCGCCATCTTCTGGAAAGGTCCGCTGATCGCCGTCCAGGTGGGAGGACTTTCCGCGTGAGCGCCTGCACGACGTGCTGGCCTTCCGCATGCGCCGCGTGCCAAAGGACAGCCCAGCGGCACAATGTCGCGCATGGCCCGGACATCTCTGCATGCGCAAGGCGCAGATTTCCGCCCTCAGCCGGCTCTGCGCGCCACATAGCTGTAGTAGTTACAGGACCCAAAGAAGCGATCCTCGGCCATGTCGCGTTCCAGCCCGCCTACGAAGGCGTCTGCCTCCGCTTCGGTCATCGCGCCCGCCTTTGGCAGCAGTACGCGGAAGGCTGCGCAGAACCCGCCGAAGTAGTCGGCCCGGCGGCCGATCTCGGCGAGGATAGAGGCGCGCGACCAGTTCAAGGAGAGTCCGCCCCCAGTCAGCAGGCGCGGCATGGCCCTCATGACACGCGGCTGGGCGATGAGGCCTGCCTGCACGGCACGGTCGGTCGCCTCGCCGCCGTCGGGCGCGTCGGTGGCGAAGGTTAGGGAGGCGTAGTCGCCGTCAAACACCACCAGCCTGCCACCCGGCTGGAGTAGCCGTCGTGCCTCGGCCAGCACCGAAGCGGGGTCGGCCACGTGGCTGATCAGGGTATGCATGAGCACCACGTCGAAGCTGCCCTCCGGCAGCCCGAGGCCGTGCGCATCGCCCGTGAGGAAGTCGATCCGTCCGCCGAGTCCCTCCGCGCCCGCGAAGCGCTTGCCCGCTTCAACAAGGTGCGGACTGATGTCGATGGCCCTGATCGGCCCTCGGACATCCGGTCGGCGAGCTATGGTCCGGGCCGCCACGCCCGTTCCGCAGCCGATGTCGAGAATGGCATCCGTCTCGGTGAGGGCAAGGTGGTCAGCGTAATCGGCAATCGCCGCGATGAAGAATGGGTGCCTACCTCGTGTTTCTAATCGCTCCGCCATTACGGCGAGCGTTCTTTCGTCCATCTCGTGGGTGCGCCCGTACACATCCGGCACCTTCAACTGGGATTGGTCTGCCATGCCTCCCTCCCGGTCTTGCTTCTCGTCGGCTATCCACCACCGAGGCTCTCCTGCTGACCTTGAAACAGTCATAAGGGCGTTGCCCTTGCCCGCACCAAGGCGGAGGTCGCCGCCGGGCGATGTGCGTCAATCGGGCGCGACACCCGGCGGCGCAGGTAAGAGCTAGGTGCCATGGCTGACTGCTCCCCTCAGGTTTGAGCGAGATGCGGCATCGCTTACCCGACAGGACGCGTCGAAGTGCTGGACGGCCGTTCCAATGGTCAAGACCTGTTCCCCAGAAAGTCGTGCCCAAGCCCGGCAGCGATGACCGACGCGCCGCCGAGCACCAGCGCGGCGCCGAATGCCTTGGCGATCCACCCGCCCTTGGGCGCCAGCTTCTCCGCCAGCACGGCCAGGGTGATCGCGGCCACCCAGAGGAGGTTCATTACCCCGCCGACGAACAGCAGCACCATCAGCGCCCAGCAACAGCCCACGCAGAAGGCCCCATGCTCCACCCCCATGCGGAAGGCGCCGCCCGTCCCGGCTCGCCAGTGTCCCATGACGAAGGCGATCGGCGAGCGACAGAGGCCCAGGCAGGCGTCCTTGTACGGCGACCACTGGTACAGCCCCGCGGCGATCAGGATTGTGCCACCCAGGACGGGGCTGATAGTGGCCATGTGGGGCGAGAGGAGCGAGAGCCGGTCCAAGGCCCATTGCAAGCTCGTGGCAACGAGAGCGAAGGCAGACCAAACGACGAGGTAGCCCGCGACGAAGGCACCCACGGGCGCCAC
The DNA here is from genome assembly GCF_059504005.1 of Belnapia sp. NCBI lineage: Bacteria > Pseudomonadati > Pseudomonadota > Alphaproteobacteria > Acetobacterales > Roseomonadaceae > Belnapia > Belnapia sp. Next base: position 5,962 of record NZ_JCACHU010000059.1, read on the forward strand.
GGTATGGCCCTGCTCGCGGCTGCGCCGGGCGAAGGTGGCAAAGAACAGGACCATGGGCGCGGCGGCGGGTAGCATCATGCCGACCATCATCACAGCCCACATGCCGAGCATCATGCCGAAGTGCGCCGAAGTCCAAGGCGCAGGGCGCAGCATGTCTAACCCACCCTGCGCCATGCCGGGCATGGCCGAAATAGCGGGGGCGCCGGCCATCCCATGCGTGTCCCCCGCCATCATGACGAGGTAGGCCCAGGATAAGCCGGTCAGGCCCACAAGCGCGGCCAGAACTGCGAAGCGGTCCCGCACCAGGACGCGTTCGAGTGGGCTGTGGCGGTCCGTCACGGAAGCTTCGGGATGCCGTTCTGGGTCAGGTGGATGCGAGCGAACTGGCCGTAGCTGTCTTTGAGGTCGAGCTTCACGCCGCCGGTCGCCGTCGTCGAGCCGCTGCCGTACTCGGCCTCCGCGTACTCGAAGCCGCTACGCAGCGCCACGCGGACCCGGTGATCCTGCCCGCTAAAGGGATTCTTCATGGGTGCGCCCGTTGAGGTGACCACGCCGGGCACGAAAACCCTCGCCCTACAAACATCAGGGTCGATGTCTATCTCAATGGGCACGTACTGCGGATCGAGGGTGGTCGAAACCACCGTCGAAAACACCTGAAAGAAGGTTGCACCCGGCTCTATCTCGCGCCCGTGCAATATCTCGACGAGCGCCTTGCGTTGGTCGATGTCAGCGCGCTCGTCGATGAAGAACTGCCATGTGCCTTGGCCGAGGTGAATGGGGCCGGGCCAGCCATACGTGCCGATCCAGGCCAGTCCGTCGAGCCGCGTAGCGCCGAAGTGCCCCCGCTCGATACACATGCTGGACATGGCTCGGCAGGTGCCGTCGGTCGGCAGCGCGTTGAACTGGCATGGACAGCCCCACGCGCAGTTGCAGTTGACATATTCGGGACCTTCGATGCTCCAATCGACATGGGCCATCGGTGCGAACTCCTGGCGCTCGCGGCTGTGCCCGCCCCAGGAAACCGGGACAAGCTGCCGGACCTCTTTTGTCAGCGACTTTAGATGTTCCGCGACGTAAGAGGGGCAAAAGCTGTGGCAGCGGTGGGATTTGCCCTTTCCAGGCGGCGG
>NZ_JCACHU010000060.1:0-7048 GCF_059504005.1 Belnapia sp.
CGCAAGCTCGACATCTCGTTCTACCGCTATCTCGGCGACCGCCTGCGCGTCCCAGCTGCCATGCCCGTCCCGCCGCTACCGGATCTCGTCCGTCAGGCCGCCACCCCCGTCTGACCAGCCAGCCGCGCCCGCGGATTTGCCCCGGTTACTTGGCCGGACGCCGCGAAGGTGCCCGCCGGCAGCGGCTGATTATCCAGGTTAAGGAACCAGACCTCCCAGCCCGTTGCATTATCCTGATTAAGGAACAGCGACAGCTTCGGACAGCAGCGGAGGAGCGGATGCGACTGGTGGCCGAGCGATCTGGTGAGAGCCGGGCCTCGCCGCTCGACCTGCACCGGCTGCGGCCGGTGCCGGAGGCCGTGCTCCGGCTCGGGCCGGAGCACCCGGAGGCGCGGGCGTGGCTGTGGTCGCATTGGGGCACCACCGAGGCGTTGCGGCATGTGGTCGAGCTGCCGGTGCCGAAGCGCGGCCAGCCGCCCAAGCAAGACCCCGGCCTGCTCTGGTTTGGCTTCTGGTCGGCCGACTGAACGCCCTGGCCCGCGATCCGGCAGATCCGCGAACGCTGGCCAGCGCTGCGGATTGCGGTGCAGCCGCACTACGATGACCCTTGAGGCCGACAGCGCCGAGGTCTTCCTCGACGCAGCCCGCGCCACCGTCGGCAATAGCGGCACGCCGGACCTGCGGCTGGGCGCCTATGAGGGCCCGCTCGACCTGCTGCTGGACCTCGCCCGGGTGCAGAGGGTCGACCTGGCGCAGATTTCCATCACGACGCTGGCCGAGCAGTTCGAGGCGGTGGTCGCAGCGGCGATCGAGCGACGGCGGGTGCCGCTGCCGCGGCTGGCGGACTGGCTGATCATGGCGGCCTGGCTGACGCTGCTGCGCTCGCGGCTGCTGCTGCCGGCCGCGGCGGCGCAGAGCGCCGAGGCGGAGCGCGAGGCGGCGGGGTTGCGCCAGCGGCTGGCCGACCGGGAGTGGGCGGTGCGCCTGGCGGACTGGCTGGAGCGGCGGCCGCAGCTCGGGCGGCAGGCGTTTGCCCGAGGCGAGGCGGAGCCGGCCCTAACCTCCGGCGCCGGCGCCCCGCCGCTGGCGAACACGGCGGAGCTGCTGCGGGCCTGCCTGCGGCTGCTGGTGCTGCCGCACCGCGACCGCGTGTACCGGCCACGGCCGCCGGCGCTGTGGCGGGTGCCGGATGCGCTGGAGCACATGCGCGGTTTGCTGCCGACGGTGGGGGAGGGGCTGACCTTGTCAGCTTCCTGCCGCCGCCCACCGAGGAGCGGGCCCGGTCACAGCTGCAGCGGCGGGCAGCGCTGGCGACGACGCTGATGGCGGGACTGGACCTGAACCGGGATGGCGCAGCCGTGCTGGACCAAGCTGAGCCCTTCGGCGCGGTCTTCGTCCGCGCAGGGGCCATCGCCTGAACGAACGACTCCAGCTTCGACAGAAGCTTCGCTTTGCCTTCGAATGCTACCTTGGTGCAGCGAGCCGCCGAGCGCCATCAAGCGATGGCATTGACACGCGGGCGCCGGGCGGCCTGCAATGCTAGAGCAAGAGGATCGCGGCATGGATAACATCGCCACCGCCCGGACCGGCAGCAATTCCGGCGCTGCCTCGGCCGCACTGTATCAGCGCGCCTGTCAGGTGATGCCGGGCGGTGCCACGCGCGTGACCATATGGTGGCCGCCACATCCGCCATATGCTGTATCTGGCAAGGGGTGCCGCATCACGGATACAGACGGGCGCAGCTTCCTGGATTTCGCAAATAACTTCTTTTCACTGATCCATGGCCACGCGCACCCCGAGATCGTGGCGGCGGTGCAGACCCAGGCTGCGCACGGCATGGCCTTTGGCCTACCCACCGCGCTCGACGTGGAACTTGCCGAGGCGATCTGTGGCCGCGGCGTGCCCGGTCTCTCCCAGATCCGCTTTTGCAACAGTGGCTCGGAGGCGGTGATGTTCGCTATAAAGGCAGCGCGCGCTGCCACTGGCCGCCACAAGGTAGCCAAGATGGAAGGCGGCTATCACGGTGCCTACGACCATGTGGAGGTGAGCTACGATAGCGGCCCCACAACTTGGGGTGACCCCACGGCACCGGCCCGCAACGCTTATACCCGCGGCACGCCGCCCGGCGTGCTGGCCGATACCGTGGTAATGCCATTTAACCAGCTGGACGCGACGTTGAGCCTTCTGGAGGCGAATGCATCCGACCTTGCCGCGGTGGTGCTGGACCCCTTGCCCTCCCGCATTGGGCTGGTGCCAGGCACGCCGGACTACCTGCAGGGCGTGCAGACCGCGTGCCGGCGGCTCGGTATCCTGTTGATCGTAGACGAGATCATCTGCTTCCGCCTGCACCCTAAGGGCGCGCAGACGCTGTTCGGCCTGCAGCCGGACTTTACCACGCTAGGCAAAATCGTCGGCGGCGGCCAGCCGATCGGTGCGGTGGCCGGCACTCCGGAGGCAATGGCAGTGTTCGACGCCAGCTCAGGACGTCCGGAGGTGCCACATGGCGGCACCTTCTCAGCCAATCCCATCACGATGGCGGCCGGCCTCGCCTCTCTGCGGCTGTTGGACGCGGCCGCATATACGCACCTGGATGCCTTGGGGGAGGTGCTGCGGGCGCGGGTGCGCGCCGCCATCGCGGCGGCTGGCGTGCTGGCGCAGGTCACTGGCATGGGGTCGCTGTTCCGGCTGCACCTCCATGACCGACCTATCCGCACTTACCGCGACGCTTACCCGACCGGCGATGAGGCGGCGCGGCAGTCCGCCTTGTTCGGCTACCTGCTGGCGCATGGCATCCTGACTACGCCCAATGTTTCCGGCGCGCTCTCCACTCCGATGACAGAGGCGGAGGTGGAGGAGTTTGGTGCGGTGCTGGAAGCCGGCCTGAGGGCCGTGGCCTAGGCTGGCGCGGTGAGCTCGATCCAGCTCTCCAGTGTTTCCAAGCGCTACGGATCTGTGGTGGCGTTGGCGGACGTCTCGCTCGACGTCGGCCAGGGTGAGTTTGTCACCATCCTGGGCCCGAGCGGATCCGGTAAGACCACCATGCTGACGGTCGTCGCCGGCCTCAGCCAGCCCAGTGCGGGACACATCCTGATCGGTGGCCGCGACGTCACCGCCCTGCCGGCGGCGAAGCGCAACATCGGCTTGGTCTTCCAGAACTACGCGCTGTTCCCTCACATGACGGTCTTCGACAACATCGCCTTCCCACTCTCGGTCCGCGGCGCGGGCGCGGCTGAGACGCGGCGGCGGGTGACGGAGGCGCTGGCGCGCGTTCGGCTGGAGGGCTTCGAAGGGCGCAAGCCCAGTCAGCTCTCGGGTGGGCAGCAGCAACGCGTGGCGCTCGCCCGCGCCATCGTCTTCAGCCCTGACATCCTGCTGTTGGATGAGCCGCTCGGCGCGCTGGACCGAAAGCTTCGGGAGGAGGTGCAGATCGAGCTGCGACGCCTGCAGCGTGACCTCGGCATTACCACCGTCCTGGTCACTCATGACCAAGAGGAAGCGCTGTCGCTCTCCGACCGCATCGTAGTGCTGGACCATGGGCAGGTGCAGCAGATCGCGGCGCCTGAGGAGGCCTACCGGCAACCCAGCAACCGCTTTGTCGCGGATTTCCTAGGCACGGCCAACGTCTTCGAGGGCGTGGTGGCGGCGGAGAGCGGGGCGCTGCTGCTCGACACTGGCACGCGCATCCCCTGCCAGACGGCAGGGCGCCACCCGGGCAGCCGCGCCACCGCTATCATCCGTCCCGAATGCCTGCGGGTCGGACGCTCGGATGAGGCGACGAGTGGGCTGCCTGCGCAGGTCGTCGAGGTGATCTATCTCGGCCAGTCCGTGCGCTACCACCTGGAGACGCCGGCCGGGCCGCTGGTCGCCGTGGCGGTGGACCGGCGCGGCGGCTTTCGCTCCGGCGATGCGGTCGGGCTGAACTGGGATCCCGGCGATGCCTGGATCATCCCGGCCTGAGCGCCCGTCCATTGCGCCTCGCCAAGTTCCGTGCGGGAATGTCAGGCAATCATCCCCCGGGTAGGAGAGATTGGCGATGACCACCAGGCGGACTCTTCTCCAGGGCGGGGCGCTCGCCGCCATGCCCGCAATCGTCCAAGCGCAGGGCGCAGTGCGGGAGATCCGGATGATCGAGGCCGGCGGCCTCTCCGGCGATTCCATTGAGGCCGGCTATGTCCGCCCATTCACCGCGCGCACCGGCATCCGTGTCGTGCGGGAGAACCCGAACCCGCTGGGCAAGCTGCGCGCGATGGTCGAGGCGCGCAGCATCACCGCGGTCCTGTTCGAGCTGGGCAGCCTCTCCACCGCAATAGCTCAGGCGGCGGGGATGATCGAGTCCCTGGACTGGGCGGCGATCAACCCCGACCCGATGTTCGAGGAAGCGCGGCTGCCACACGCCTTCGGCTACCAGTACTACTCGACACTGATGGCCTGGCGCGCCGGCGCGAAGCCGCTGCGGAGCTGGGCGGATTTCTGGAATACCCGGGAATTCCCGGGAAAGCGCACGCTGCCGGATAATTTCACCCTCTCCCTGCCCATGGCGCTGCTGGCCGACGGCGTGGCACCGGACAAGCTCTACCCGCTCGATCTCAACCGCGCCTTCCGTAGCCTGGATAAGGTGAAGGGCAGCGTCTCCGTTTGGTGGGGGGCCGGAGCGCAGCCGCCGCAACTGCTGAAGGACAACGAGGTGCAGTACGCCGCCTCCTATTCCGGCCGCGTCACCGGGCAGGCGGGGATCGAGCTGACCTATGTCCACGGACTGCTGGACCTGTCCTATTTCGTAGTGCCCAAGGGCGCCAACTCAGCCGAGAAGGCGGCTGCCATGGCCCTGCTGCACGAGATGTCGGTGGCAGCGAACCAGGCGAAAGCAGCCGAGGTGATCTCCTACACCGGTGCCAGCCCGCAGCTGGAGGCGTTGTTGCCACAGGCGCGGTTGCAGGAATTCCCGACGACGCGCGAGAACAAGGAGATGCAGGTTCTGGGCAACCCAGCTTGGTGGGCGCAGAACCGCGACGCAGCGGAACGACGTTGGCAGGAGTTCAAGCTGGGGCTGTGACGCAATGACCGCGGCCAGCCGCCGGATGGGGGTAGAGTTGGGCTATGTGCTGCCGCTGCTGGTGCTGATGCTGGCCACCTTTGTGCTGCCCATCGCCTTGATGCTGGCGCGCAGCGTGCTGCACCCCGAACCGACCCTGGAACACTACCAGGCGCTTCTGGAAACGACAGTCTATCTCCGCGTCCTCGGCCGCACATTCCGCATCGCGCTGGTCACCACCGTCGCCTGCGCGCTGCTGGGCTACCCCTTGGCTTACTGGCTGCGCGGGCTGTCGCCGCAACGGCAGGTAGTGGCGGTGGCGCTGGTTGTGCTGCCTTTCTGGATTAGCATTCTGGTGCGGACCTATGCTTGGATCGTAGTGCTTGGTAATGCCGGGCTGGTGAACCGAATGCTGCTCGACTTCGGCCTGGCTGCCGCGCCGGTGGCCTTTCTGTATAACGAGACGGGCGTGGTCATCGGCACCACCAACGTCCTGCTGCCCTTCCTGGTGCTGCCATTATTCGCCGCTATGCTGCGCATCGATCTTCGGTTGCTGCAGGCGGCCGAATCCCTTGGCGCCTCCCGGCTCACCGTGTTCCGGCGGGTTTTCTTCCCGCTCAGCCTGCCGGCACTGGCAGCCGGGTCCATCCTGGTCTTCATCCTGACTTTTGGCTTCTACATCACCCCGGCTATCCTGGGTGGCGGGCGGGTGCCGATGGTGGCGAATGCGCTGGACTTGCTCATCAACCAATTCGCCCGATGGGAAGCGGCGGCGGCACTCTCCACTATCCTGCTGGTGATCACGCTCCTCTGCTTCGCGTTGTCCCGCTGGGTCGGCTCCCGGGGCGCGACGTCGTGACGACTGCGTCGCGCGGCGGCCCGTTGCTGACGTTGCACGGCGTGCTGGTGCTGGCGTTCCTCTGCCTGCCCATCGCGGTCGTCATCCCGATGTCTTTCTCCAGCGCCAGCTCGCTGGAGTTTCCCCCGCCGGGCCTCTCGCTCAGATGGTACGAAAGCTTCTTCGGGGATGCACGCTGGGTGGCGGCACTGGCCACCTCCGCCCTGGTCGCCCTCGCCTCCTCCACCATTGCGCTGCTGCTGGGCGCCATTGCGGCCTATGGGCTAGTGCGCGGGAGTTTTCGCGGCCGGACGCTGATCGAGGGGAGCTTCATCGCCCCCCTGGTGGTGCCCAGCGTGATCGTCGCCGTCGCACTCTACATCGCCTTCGCCCGGGTCGGGCTGCTGGGGACCATGGCAGGAATGATCCTGGGGCACACGGTGCTGGGCGTGCCCTATGTGGTGCTGGTGATGTCGGTGGCGATCCGCTCCTTCGACCCGAGAATCGAACAGGTGGCCTGCAGCCTCGGCGCCTCCACCACCACCATGTTCCGCCGGGTGCTGCTGCCCAACTTGCTGCCCAGTGTCTTCGCCGCCTGGATCTTCGCCTTCATCACCAGCTTCGACGAGGTGATCGTCACCCTCTTCATCGCCGGCCGGCACGACACGGTGCCGAAGCGGATGTTCAATGAACTGGTGTTGCAGGTGAACCCTACCATCACCGCGATCGCCACACTGTTGATCGTGGTTAGTGCCGTGGCAATATCGCTGATTTTATGGCTCTTGAGGCGAGGAGGTGTTCGAATACAGTTGCTCGGCTGATGGTCCTAGATGTTTGATCCCAGGGTTTGATGGTGCAGTCTTCCAGCAGGCGTGGAAGGACGCGCTATGCGGCATTGTCACGTTGTTTGATGACCAGCCGAGCTTGACCGCAAGACGGAGCTTGCGCGACCTCACGCCGCCATCTGGGCACACGTCTCCTGCTGCCAGATTTGGAAAGCCTTGTCGCGCGATCGGCGGTACTGATCGGACCGCATCAGGTGCCGCCGGTGGACGGAAATGGCTGTAGATCATCGCGTGCGCCGAGAGAAACCGCTGGGCTTGTTCGGGTGACTTGAAGCGCTGCATCAGCGTGTTGCATGGGTCAGGGGCCTGGACGCATTCGTCCCTGCCCACGCT
>NZ_JCACHU010000061.1:0-7025 GCF_059504005.1 Belnapia sp.
TGTTCCTGAAGATAAATGGCGAGCTGCACTATCTCTGGCGCGCGGTGGATCAGCATGAGGTCGTGCTTGAGGTTCTGTTCCGAGGCTGCGGAGCATCCTCGAGCAGGTACAAACCTCGGCATGGCGAGACGGCGGCGAGTGGTCTCGGTGAGGCCAGATCAGTTCTTCAAAGGGCGGTAGTTTAAGGCCGAGGTGCTCCTCTGGGCAGTCCGCTGGTACCTCATGTTTCCGGTGACCTACCGCGATCTCGAACTCATGTTGGCCGACCGCAGCGTGGAGATCGCACACACCACCATCGTCCGCTCGGTCCAGACCTATGCGCCGGACATCGAGAAACGGATCCGATCCCACCTGCGCTCGAGCTACGGCTCGTGGAGGGTCGACAAGACCTGTGTTCGAATGAAGGGCCGCTGGAGCTACCTGTGTCGGGCGGTGGACAGCCGCGGCCAGACGATCGACTTTCTGCTCTCCGCCAAGCGGGACGCGGGGGCCGCGAGCGGTTCTTCCGCAACGCGCTGAACCAGCCGCATACGGTGAACCCGCGCACCATCACCGTGGGCAAGAACCCGGCCTACCCATGCGCCATCGAGCAGATGAAAAAGGGCGGCGAGCTGTGCCGACGCTCGCGGCCACGACAATGCAAGTACCTCAACAACATACTGGAACAAGACCATCGGCGCATGAAACGCCTGGTCAGACCAGGGCTTGGCTTCGGCAGTCTCCATACCGCACGACGATCGCTGGCAGGCTACGAGGCGATGGCGATGATCAGGAAGGGGCAGGGTCGAAAGGTTGGCGGACGAGACATGCGGGCGCATGCTACCTTCGTCGCCGAGCTGTTTCAGGTCACCGCCTGATTTGAAGCTTGTCGCGGCCAGTCACAGCCTGCCGCAAACTCTGCAACACAATCCATCCGAGAGGCTGCCAAGGCTTGGCAAACGCAGCCCGGCACGTCGCACCGATCGCGCATTCGGCCGCAAGATTCGGATGGCGGCCCGGTCTCGGCCAGGGCCACTACATCGATCCACAACCGGCGACGAGGATTCGATGAGCCAAGCCAGCCTCCCGCATGCGCAAACTCATAGAACGGCGGAGCCGGCCATTCTGTACTTCGGCACGCCTGTTGTCCTGATCAGCTCGGCAAACGAAGACGGCACATTCAACTTGGCCCCGATGTCGTCGGCGTTCTGGCTGGGGTGGCACTGCGTCCTTGGCTTGGCCACAGCGTCTAAAACGACGGAGAACTTGAAGCGTACCGGCGAGTGCGTCCTCAACCTGCCGTCCGTTGAGCAGGTGGACGCAGTGGATCGCCTCGCCCTGACCACCGGCTCCGATCCGGCGCCACCCGGCAAAGTCGGCAGAGGCTACCGCTTTGAAGGACGCAAGTTCGAATTGGCCGAGCTCACGCCGGTGGCATTCGAGACGGTCGCTCCGCCGCGTGCGCTGGAATGCCCGGTGCACCTCGAGGCGACAGTCGAGCACTGGGGCAACCTTGCTGAGAACGACGAAGCGGTTCGCGGCCGCTCGGTGATTTTCGAGGTTCGCATCCGACGTGTACATCTGGCGAAGGCAATTTTGCTCGACGGGCACTGCGACCGGGTAAACCCGGACAGATGGCGCCCGCTCGTCATGAGCTTCCAACAGTTATACGGCCTCGCGCCGGGGCAGGCGCATGCTTCCCGGCTCTCCTGCATCCCCGAAGCACTCTACAGAAGCCCCGATGTCGACGCGGCGAGGGCCATTCCGAACCGAAAGCAGGTGCAACGGGGCCGCTAATCTTCGGAACCATTGAATACCGTTCTTCCCATGAAGGATTTTATGAATGATCGCAGACACTAGTTGTTGGATAAGGCGCGATATGGAAGCGCGCTGCACCGGGAGCATGATTCTCTCCTCATGTCACAGTCGTATAAGCATCCGGTCGTTGCCGCGGCGTTCCGTCGAAACTTCCGATACGTAAGCTTTTTGGAATTGTCGCAAGCTCCGCACCGCTTGCTACAAGCAGACCCTATCACAAGGGATTATGACGCCCCAACTCTCTAGGCGGAGCATTCTTGCCGTCATGCGATCTCGGCTCAATCGCTCGATCGAGTGTGCTTGGCCGATGGTACTCTAACTCAAACTAACGCGGAGGTGGGTGGACAGCAAACACAGACAGTGCAGCACTCCGACCGCCGCTACATCCAGAGCGGCAGCAGCATCGCTCGGGAGGCAGACTGCGGCGCTGCAACCAAGTAATCGCGCTCTCGTTGAACCATCAGCATCGCCGGTGGACGCCGGTCGGCTTTTGCGCATCGCCAGATCGGGTCGAAAAACGAGAGGATCCACCTTGGTTGCTGTCTCCGTATCAAGATCAGCCAGGCCGCTTCACCCCTTGCACGCGATCCTGCTCGCCTTCCCCCTCCCGCTCTTCCTTGGCGCATTGCTCAGCGATTTTGCCTACCGGTCAAGCTTTCAAATCCAGTGGTCCAATTTCTCATCCTGGCTTCTCGCAGGCGGATTGTTCGTCGGCGCCTTCGCTCTGCTCTGGACATTGATCGATCTGATCCGGAGCGATTCGGCGCGGAGGAAGCGTGCGGCTATCTACTTCCTCGTGCTGCTCGCCATGTGGGTACTCGGCTTCGTCGATGCCCTCGTTCACTCGAAGGACGCCTTCGCAATCATGCCCGAGGCGCTCTACCTGTCCGCCGTTACGACCATCCTCGCGCTCGTTGCAGCCTGGATGAGTTACTCAGGCTATCATTTGAGGGAGGCAGCATGATGCGCGCAGTTCTTCTGATCGGCGTCGCGGCGCTTGCCCTTTCCGCCTGCGACAGCCAACCCGCCCCGCAGCAGCACGGTGCCAACCCGAGTCTCCCAGAGCCGCATCGCGGCCTGTTGCCCGACATGACGATTCCCCGCCAGGCAGCCTGGGGCAATGATCGTCCGACGGTGCCACAGGGCTACACGATCCAGGCCATCGCCATGGATCTCAGAATCCCGCGTCAGACGCTTGTCCTCCCCAATGGCGACATCTTGGTCACGGAGGGAACGGGCGGGCAGGGCGCCCCTCGGCTCAATCCCAAGGCCTTCATCGCGGGGATTATCAAGAGCTGGGGCAAAACCTCGGTGCCGGGCGGTAACCGGCTGACGCTGCTGCGCGACGCCGACGGCGATGGCACCTACGAAAGCCGGAGCATCTTCGCGGAGAACCTGAACGGACCCTATGGCCTCGCGCTGGTTAACGACGTCCTCTACGTCGCCAATCAGGATGCAGTGGTGCGCTTCGACTACCGTGAGGGCCAGACACAGGCGAGCGGGCCGCCGACGCTGGTGACGAACCTGCCATCGGCGATCAACCATCACTGGACGAAGGCGATGATCGCCAGCCCCGACGGCCAGTTCCTCTATGTCGGCATCGGCTCCAACAGCAACATTACTGAGCGCGGAATGGAAGCCGAGGTCGACCGGGCCATGGTTTGGCAGGTTGACCCCCAAACAGGCGCGCACAGGCCGTACGCGACAGGTCTTCGCAATCCCACAGCCCTCACGATCCAGCCGGAAACGGGCCAGCTCTGGGCGGTGGTGAACGAGCGCGACGAGATCGGCTCTGACCTCGTCCCGGATTACCTGACTTCGGTGCGCGAGGGCGGCTTTTACGGTTGGCCCTACAGCTACTGGGGCCAGAACGTCGATACCCGCGCGCAGCCGCACAATCCGGAACGCGTCGCTGCGGCGATCCGCCCCGACTACGCCTTAGGCGCACATGTAGCGGCACTCGGCGTCGCTTTCTCGACCCCGGCCATGGGCGCAGCCTTCGCGAACGGGGTGTTCGTCGGCGAGCATGGTAGCTGGAACCGGAGCAACGCCGTTGGCTACAAGGTCGTCTTCGTGCCGTTCCGTGATGGCCAGCCCACTGGTGACCCGGTCGACTTCGTGTCCGGCTTCCTGAATGGCGATGGCAATACGCGCGGTCGGCCTGTCGGGGTATCGGTGGATCCACGGGGTGCCCTGATCGTTGCCGACGACCTGTCGAACACGGTCTGGAGGGTTACGGCGAACCGGTAACACTGCCGCCTGGAGGAACGCTGTGGATGTGCGTAGCGCTATTGAAATTTTAGGTTCTGTTGCATCCTTGCGGTGCCTCGGCTAGAGCGGAATCCGATCATTCAGGCTCATACCCTTGAGCGGCGAAGTAGCTTCGGCATTCGTCCGGGGTGACGCGTGGCAATGCGTCTCGAATCGCCGTGTTGTATGGGTCGACGAACTCCCTACCTGCGGCCGCGGCACCACCAGCGTTTCGGCCCGGCGGCTCAGGGTGCTATGGTCCGGCGCCGGTAGGTCGAGGGCGAGCAACTGCAGCACGAGGCGATCAGCCCCTCGGCCTGGCGCAGCGCCAGGCGGAACACCACCCGCAGCGTCAGGGCTGAGGCGATCGCCAAGGCCGAATACAAGGGCTGCCCGCCACGGCCAGCGCGTTGCTCGGCCTTCCAGGCCTCCACCGCCTCCGGCGTGAACCAGACCGTCAGGCTGCCGCGAGCCCGCAGGCCGGCCTCGTACTCGGCCCAGTTGGTCACCCTGTGTCACTGTTTTGGAATGTGGTGGCGCCGAGCGGCGTTCCCTTTGAACGGCACGAGGGATCCCCCTGTAGGGTGAAGGGGCCTCGCCCCGGTCTCACCCTACCCAGAGCCACCCCGGCCGGTGACCGCTGCAACAAAGTCCCGTCGGTGCCCTATCCTCCTCTGAGGAATTTGGCCATCGTTGTGGAACAGACGCGATCGCCGCGAGGCCGCGGTTCCCGAGACCTGCTTTGCCAGGAGGCCAGACCAACCGTGCCAGCCGAGGGCAGGATAGACCGAAGGCGTCTTCTTACACTGCTGGGGCTGGCAGCCGCGGCGTCACAGCCCGCTGAGGCATTCGAATTCCCCAACGCCACTGGGCTGATCACCGAGAACCGCCATGACGGCGTGCGCATCCTCAACGCGGGAGGCGAGTTCGTCGGCGCGCGCGGAGCATACTATGGGCCGCCGGTGCCTTTTACCCAACTTCCCCGTCATCTCATTAACGCGCTCGTGGCGAGCGAGGACCGGCGGTTCTACGAACACTGGGGGCTGGACGCCAGGGCAATGGCACGCGCGGTCTGGTCGACGCTCACCGGGCGGACCCAGGGTGGCAGCACGCTGACCCAGCAGACCATCAAGGAGGTGTACCTTCGGGAACACAGCCCGATCGTCCGAAAGCTGCTCGAGGAGCCTGTCCTAGCGCCCATTCTGGAGCTCAACCTGACCAAAGAGGACATCCTGTACGTCTATCTGAATAGAGTGTTTTTTGGGGGCAACGCTTATGGCATCGAGGCCGCTGCCCGGGTCTACTTTGATAGGTACGCGCGCAACCTCAGCATCCTCGAATCCGCTATGATGGTTGGGCTGCTTCCGGCGCCCAACCGATTCAACCCGCACCGGAATTTCGAGCTGTCCCGCGACCGAGGCATCCGGGTCATTGAACAAATGGTCGAAACGGGCTCCCTCGATCGGAGCGTGGCAGACCGCGCCAAAGCGCAGAACGTCATAGTGACGCCGTCCCGATCAGCCTGGGGCGGCTTCTACCCCCGCAGCACTGGTATCGGGTGGTTCGCCCGTTGGGCGGAGAACGAGGCCAACGCCAACTCCGTACCGTCGCAGCGGAGCGGCACGCGAACCATCTCAACCACCTTGGACCTGCGGATCCAGGTCGCCGCCGAAAGACAGCTAGAGGCTGTCCTACGGCAGCACGCCCAGACAAGGCAGATCGAGGAAGGCGCAGTCGTCGTCATGCGATACGACGGCGCGGTCCTAGCGCTCGTCGGTGGACGCGACTATCGGCGTAAGGAATGGGATCACGCTACCCAGGCCAGACGTCAGCCAGGATCTGTAGCCAAGCTCTGCGTCTACTTGGCGGCGCTCGGGGCAGGATATACGCCTGACACGAATGTCAGCGATGCTGCCCTGACGCTTGGAGGGCGAAGCGTGAGGAACTTCGACGACCGATACCTCGGCGATATCACGCTGGCCGTGGCGCTGGAGCGGTCGTCCAATACGGCCGCTGTTCGTCTGGCATTGCAGAATGCGCGCGAAACAAGGGATGTAATCAAGGCGCTACGCGTGGCGGACGAGGTTGAGGGCGAAGCGGGCGACTTGGCGCTCGGCACCTACGAGGCGAGGCTTGTCGATCTTACGGGCGCCTTCGCCAGCGTCGCCAATCGGGGCAGGATGGTCGTTCCCTATTCGGTGCAGCGGGTTCAGGATCCGGCCGGTGCCGAGTTGCTGACACGCGTGCTACCGGCGAGGTCCGAGATTCGCCAGGTCTTGCAGCCGCAAAAGGCCGACATGATGCGACAGCTGCTTGCTGGTGTTGTGCAAAGGGGTACGGGAAGGGCTGCTGACCCAGGTTTCTGGGCGGCAGGCAAGACGGGCACGACCACCGACAGCCGTGATGCTTGGTTTATCGGCTTCACCGAGCGGTACGTCGCCGGTGTCTGGCTCGGGAACAGTGACAGCAGACCGATGCTTGGCGTGTCAGGCGGTGGCTTGCCTGCGCAGATCTGGCGCGCGGTAATGATCGATGCCCATCGGAACGCGTAACGGGGTAATCAGCCCTTGCGATCTCTGGTAAAACTGCTGTCCGGTGCGGTGACGCGCCCGGCTTATGCTGATGCAATTTGGGCAGCCTGCCTTGCTTTGGTTTTGTCAGTGCTCACGCCAAACCCGGCGTCACGTGTTGGACAGCGAGCTCCATCCACGCTGCCCCGAGCATGGCGAGCGCAGCGGTGGCACGACGGAGATGAGCAGGCGACGGCGGTTGGCAGGATGTGCTGCTTTTGGCTGGTTCAAAGGCGGAGTAGGTTGCGGAGTTTGTCATAGCTTCGGCAGAACCGCTGCGCTCCGTCGAAGCTTTTGAAGCCGCGCATACCTCGGATGCGTTCTTTCACGCCGCGATGGTCTTGCTCCAGTCTCTTTTTTTCTAGGTTGGCAAAGTTTGCTGCTGCACGGCGTTGATTGAGGGATCCT
>NZ_JCACHU010000062.1:0-6889 GCF_059504005.1 Belnapia sp.
TCCAGACCAGCGAGATGCTGCTTTACGCCGCCATGACGCGCATCACGCTCCGCCGCCTAGCCAACAAACAGAAGAAAATTGCTTAACGCCCTCTAACTCGGGCGTACCAGCAGCGACAGGCCATTCGCGCCGAGATGGATGCGGCGGATAAAGGTGTCTTCACCGCCGACAGCAGCACGAACCGATCCGCGTCCAGCAGGCTGATCAGTGGTAAATAGGGGACCGGCCCCGGAGCCCGCCTGTGACCGCCCATGGCCTTCGGCATCACATCGATTCCGTGGAGAGCGCCGGGCGCGAGAGCGCGGGGCTCCCCTAAGCGATGCTGTGATACAGCGCGGCGACATCATCGGTCAGGGCATGGCCGATGGTTTGGGCGTCATTCCAGCTCATATGCGACGCGTTGTTGCCGCTCTCCGGTCCACCATTCATGAGGATGTTGCTCCCGTAGGCGTCGTTTGAGATGACCGCGTGGAAGCTTGAGTCGCTGCTCAACTGCGTCATCCCGTCTTTGATGGCGGGGAACGAACTTCCGTAGGGGAAGCGAATTGGCACAAAAAGATAGGGCGTGCTGTTTGCAGTCTGATGATCGAGCGCGTCCCGTACCAGACTGGCATCCGTCCGCACCTCTTTGACCCAATCAGCGGTCAGGAGTCCTGCCGTCTGTTGATCATACTCATTATGCATCCAGATGGTGATTGTTTCATTGTTCTTAATATCTACCGGTTGCCCGGTTACGTAGTTAATCAGCTTCTGCTGCTGCCCGCCGGTATCCCAATCCATGAATTTTGTCGCGGAGAACAGGGTCTGTTGGTCGGCCGCGATCAGGTTAACCTTGACGTGCAGCGCATTCTGCAAATCCTGTTGCAGTACGGCAGCTCCGCCGTAGTTGAAGAAGGCGAAAGCATTGGATTGCCCACGCACCAAAATGTTGAGGTCGGTCGTGCCATCATGATCGCCAATCGGGTCAGGCACCGTGGCGGTCGGGGGTGGCGGCGCGGGTGCCGGCGCGGCGGGAGCCAGTGCTGTAGTGTCGGTGAACGTGAAGGTATGCGGGTCATACTTCGACCACATGTTCAACTTGGCGTTTGGCACCGCCACGCCATCATAGGTGGCACTGTCCAGAAAGAGGTTGCGGTCCCCGCCGACATCCTTGAAGTCGTTGAGGTAGTTGATTGAGACGATGTGGTTACCCTTGTCCCAATCCCCACTCAGGGTCACCGTGTCGGACTTCCAGCCATGGATGGCCGTGGTCTGGTAGGTTCCACCGACCGGCTTGCCATCCACCGTGACGGTGAACTGCGCAGCCGCGCCATACACGCTCTCGCTGACCTTGAGCACCAGAGTGTCGGTCGCCATGTTTCGTCCTCATCCGATATGACCGAGGTCGGCGCTCATCGCCACGCCGCCTCTCACCGTCGACGAGACCATGGACCAGCCGCAGCCGCGCTCTCGTGCGGACACTGACACTGCCACCGCAGAGCTTCAAGAGAGTTACATGAGGTGATTTTTTATACATTCTTCTGCCATGCTGACTGAAAAGGCAATGAATGGTGTGGGGCTTCCGTTTAAACCTCCGAGAACGTATGGCCCGCCCCGTCTGCAAGGGTTTTCGCAGCTTGGTCTGAACGGTCTACGCCAACGTATCCGGCGTGGGAGACAAGCTCCCCGCCAAGATGGAGATCCGCGCGTCCCGGTCCTCATAAAACTGGCGGCGTCAGAGCGCCATTTTTCGGATCAGGGTTC
Source organism: Belnapia sp. (assembly GCF_059504005.1). Classification (NCBI taxonomy): domain Bacteria; kingdom Pseudomonadati; phylum Pseudomonadota; class Alphaproteobacteria; order Acetobacterales; family Roseomonadaceae; genus Belnapia; species Belnapia sp. The sequence continues at coordinate 1,744 of NZ_JCACHU010000062.1, forward strand.
CAGGACACCGGTCGACTGTCAGACCATCTCGCTTCCACCACCCGCAGACCTCATCCAGCCCTTCGCGACAGGTCAGCGCGACTGACTGATCCTCTGGGCTACGACATCGCCGCCACCTTCATCTCGAACCGCTGCCCGCTGCGCAGCACGGCGCAGATGATGCGCGCCAGTTTGGCCGCGAGCGCCACGACCACCGTGTTCACGTGCGCCCGGGCGCTCAGGCTGCGTAGCCACCTGCCCAGCAGGGTGTCGCCCTTGAGCAGCGTCGGCAGTGCCGCCCGCGCCCCGTGGATCAGCATCTTGCGCAGGTAGACGTTGCCGCGCTTGCTGATCCCCAGCAGCTTTGGCTTGCCGCCCGTGGTCATCTGCCGCGGCACCAGCCCCAGCCAGGCGGCCAAGTCCCGTCCCCGCCCAAAGGTCGCGGCCCGCCCGATCGCCGCCACCAGAGCTGTCGCGTTCAGCGGTCCGATGCCCGGGATCGTCGTCAGTAGCCGGGCAGCCTCGTCGCTCCGGGCCGCAGCCGCAAACTCCTCGTCAAAGGCCTCGATGCGCCGGTCCAGCTCACGCCATTCAGCCCGTTGATCCTCGACCAGCAGCCGTATCCGTGGGCTGAGCGAAACTCGCTCCTCGGACAGCAGGGTTTCCAGGTAGACCTCCAGCTTGCGCCGCCCCTGGGGCACGATAATCCCCCGCTCCAGCAGAATGGCACGCAGCTGGTTGATCAGCGCCGTCCGCTCCCCCACCAGCCGGTCACGGGCGCGGTGCAGGCTCTGCATGTCGAGCTGCGCCTCGCTCTTGAGCTCGACGAACCGCATGGTGGGCCGGGTCGCGGCCTCGGCGATCGCCTCGGCATCTCGCTCATCATTCTTCTGCGCCTTCACATAGGGTTGGACGTACTCGGGCGACATCAGCCGCACCTCATGCCCCGCGTCGCGCAGCCTGCGGCCCAGATGGTGCGCTCCACAGCACGCCTCCATCGCCACCAGGCAGCCTGGTGACCCTGCCGCCAGCCTCACCACCCCGTCCCGGTTCAGCCGCCGGCGCAAAACCACCCGGCCGGTCGCGTCCAGCGCCGCTACGCTGCAGCTATTCTTGCCCAGATCCACTCCGAGAACCGCGATTGCCATCATGGGTCCGCTCCCTTACCCCGGTTGCCCGGCCAGCCTACGCCAGCGAGAAGGAGGGGCGGGCCATCCCATAAAACTGGGTGGGAGCCGGTGCTCTCGCCGGAGAGGCAACTCGACACGGTGCCAGAGATTGAGAACGCCACTGCGCTATTCGAAGCGCGCGGAGCCGACCGGCTTACTGGCGACTGGCGGCTTGTGACCGGCTTGCAACCTCGCACCCCCATTGCCCTGCTAGCTCGGTTTGGGTGGGCTCGTGCTTCGGTGGGTCTACTGGGTCAGGATCAGGTGGCAACAGGCTCATGCGTTAATCCCACTTGGGTATGCCGTTCCTATCAAAGCCATCAACCCAAGAGTAGGTCACCCCGATAACGGCAGGCCCGGCACCGCATGCTGTGCAGCGGCGTTTGGTAGCGATCAGGTTGAGGTCCCCATCTCCGATCAGACGATGATGCCATCACGGTCGAGGACATGCTCACGAGCACGCGCGTAGCGGATGCCGAGCCCTTCTCCTGCACGGAGGTAATTGCAGGTGAAGCCCCGGATCATCGCTGCCACGTCATCCATGCGCGGGTGGGCGGCTGGCCGCAGGCCGGGCAGTGCAGGGCCGGGTGATGGCCGGTCAGGTTGATGCTGGTACTAGTCGGCTCAAAGCGTTTCCTCATCATCATCAGAACAACCCAAATGTCTCCTGAGCCCCACTTCACCCCGGCTTAGCTACCGCCTCAAACCCAATCGGCTCTTACCGGGATCCAGGGTGTTGGCCCATCTATCTCACCAGAGCTAAAATGAGGGCGCCAAGGAGGGCTTTGCCGCGGCGCCGGGCGTTGTGCACGAACTCGAAAAAGCCGAGATACAGCGGCAGCTTCTCTTGTGAGATGCCGCGGTGCGGACGGAGCCACGAGCGCAGCAAGGACCACGTCCCTTCCATGGTGTTGACGTGGATCTCGCAGAAGCCATCGCCATCCTCGTCGCGCGCGTACTCGCCATGTGCGTGACAAACTGTCTTGTGCTGATAGCCCCAGGACGGCAGTCGGGCGTAGATGTCGTACTCGTCGGTGGGGATGCGCGCCCCCTTGGCGACGGCCGCCTCGATGATCGGCTGGATCGTCTTCTGCTGCACATTGGCCAGCATGCGCATGACGACCTGCCCACCGCGTTGGATCAGGCCGAGGACAGGTGGCTTGTCCTTCTCCAGCGTGCCGCGGCCCGGCGCTCCCGCCAGTCTGCGACGGCGTCCAAGCCGCCCTTTTTTGCGACTGCCGCAGGTTGGCCCTTGTGCCCGGCCACGACATAAACCTCGTCAATCTCGACCTCGCCCGCCAATCGCACCGGGGGAGCCTTGGCGACCAGACCTCGGCGCAGTTGCTCGGCCATGGCATGCACATCCGGCCCGCTGAGGCCCAACTCTTGGGCGATCTGGCAGTTCGAGAGATTGAGGCCCATGAAGTACAGGCACAGCACCCACACCCGCAGCGGCTGATGATGCCCAGCCAGCACCGTGCAGGTGAGGTCGTCGAACCGCCGCGCGCATGCCTTGCAGCGGTAGCGTTGCCGGTGAGGTTGGCTGTCGTCGCAGCCGTCACGGATCACCACGGCAGTACCGCACCCGGGGCAACGCACGCCTGCTGGCCAGCGGTGTTGGCGCACGAAGGCGAAGCACTTGGCATCGTCCATCAGGCCGGACAGGTTGACCAATCCCGGGGCAGCATCGGATGCAGCCATGACCAAAGAAGCTCCTCGGGACGATAGCAGCGGCTGATCATCCCGCTGCCCTCATTCCATCAGAGGTCCGTCAGCCCCACCAGCCTCTCCTCTGTCTCCCAACACCCCGGAACCCGAAAAGAGCCACCCAATCCGGGAGCGGTAGGCGTGCTTCATCACCGCCTCAAGCTCGGCTTGATGGCTCTCGGGGTAGCGTTGGGGAGGCTGCGTGTCGCTTCATAGAGTACTTCGCCCTGACCTCCTGGCGGCCAATTGTGCCCGCAGATCGTAGCAGCTGGCGCTATCCCGTGTGGCGCTTTGCTGCAGACGACCTTCGCAGCACCACAAAGCGGCTGTCACGGAGGAAGCGAGCCTGCCACTCAGCGGTGGCCAGGGCATCCACTTTCTCCTGCCAGGACCGCTGCTTTCCCTTCTCGTCGAAGCACAGCGCCGAGTAGAGCGCATCAGCCAGCTCAGCTAACTCGATTTCACCCAGTTCGTCAGGATTAGCCATGGCGGCACCTCATGTGGTGTGCGCACGCGGGGGCGGCCGACGCATGACGACGAAGCGCGACATGAGGAGATGCCTAACCAGCCAAGCCGCGGTCTGCTGGTCATTGGTCCGCAGCTTGACGCCCCGGGCCATGCCGCGCTCATCGAACTGAAGCGCGTACAGGAGGCTGAACGTCACCTCCTCGATGCTAGCCAGGGTTGGTGGTTCGGATCGTCAGCCATGACGTGAACAAACCACGAACCGATTCAGCGTTCATGACCGTTCCATATGGCGCAGGATGATTGTCAGTCTTTTGGTAGCCTAGCAGGGTCACACAGCCTAAGGCCTACAGGGCAACGCTGCATGACGCAGGTCCCCTGTGCGGGCACCTTCGGGGGGCTCTCGGGGGCAGGCAAAGGCGGTCAGCAGGCGATGTCTCGAACAGGATTCAGCCGAGAGCTCAGCAGCCTCTCCATGGCGGCCCGCAGCTCGGAGACGTCATAGGGCTTGCCCAGCACCGGCACATCGTCTCGATGGGCGGGTCTGCCTTCGTCGCCGTAGCCCGTAGCCACCACGAACGGCACGCCAAGCGCCTCCAGCCTCTCGACAATTGGCATTGCCGTACAGCCACGCAGGTTCATGTCAATGACAGCTACATCGGGCCGGCAGCAGGCAAGGCAATCGAGCGCCTCCTCAACGCAGACCGGCATAGCCAGGACCTGCATACCGAACTGGACCAAGCAGTCTTCTACGAAAAGGCTCAGAAGTGCCTCATCCTCTATGACGATGGCAGTTCGACCGTGCAGGCTCGACATGGCAACCACCTCGGGCTCACAGATGGCACTTAAATTGTCACGAGCTAGCCAAATTGCAAGATCGAACTGGATTGCGTCGCAGGCTCATACTCGCGAGCCCAAGGTGGTAGCTATCTGCTGACCGTCAACCCAACCCTAAACGACAGCGGCAGCAACCGCAGCAACCAGATCATCAGGGCTATAGGGCTTGGAGATCAAACGGACCCCTTCTTGCCGAGGTACGTCCATATAAGCGGACTGCAAAATGAATGGCACGCCGCGCCTCACGAGGGCCGCAGCGACCGGCATTGATGAAATACCAGCGAGATTGTAATCTAGCACTGCGGCATCGATGCGGTCATCGGCCGGGACAGACTCGATGATCTGTAACGCATCTGCGACGTTAGCAACCGGCCCGATCACTACCGCGCCTGCTTCGATCAGAACGTCCTCAATCCACAGAGCGACAAGCGACTCATCTTCCACAACTAGGACACGCTTCTGACTTAGCATGTGGCTTGTCCTTGGGAGAAAGTCCCGCAGCGAATTGCCCGTCATGCGATGTACGATTTCTTACACCCGCTTTAAGTGAACTTTGCGCGGTCACACTAGTTCCCTGAAACCATGCTTGTTTTATCGTAGTAGTCTTGAAGTGCCATCTCTGAGACGTTGCCGCTGTGAGAGGGTCGCACACCTTTCCCAGAAACTCCGTGCCCCAGACCCAAGCGTTTCATTGCAGACCCCTGTATGGCGCCTTCAAGGGCATCACGGACATAGCCGCAAAGAGAGCCCGTCTTGCTCTGTCGCGAGCTTGTCCGAGCAGGATGAGGCTTAAAGCCCCAGTTTGGGGGTCATGGACAATGAACTGCTCCGCTTTGTCCGGCTCGCGGTGGCAGTGGCGCGCCGCGTAGCCCCCGGCCCGAGCCGCTTCGCCACCCCGGCCTACGCGCCAGCCGCCCTGTTCGCCCTGCTCCTGCTGGCTGTGTCCATGAATTCTGGCCCAGCAGTGCTGATGAATTTTGGCCCACCTG
>NZ_JCACHU010000063.1:0-6778 GCF_059504005.1 Belnapia sp.
GGTTGCGGTGATCTCTACCGCAGTCGGCTGTCTCATCGAACCGTGCCGCACCCCATATGGTTACATCCTACGCCCCGACTGAAGTCGAAGCGATGCAAGGGACCATGCGTAGATACTCAACATCCAGTTGGCAGCCATTTATCGGCGGCGAAACCAGGTGAGCCAGGAGCGCGCCGCGGCGGAACTCGCGTAGCCGCACTCCCGCTCGAGCGCGACCACGTCGAGGGTGAGAGCATCGCCAATTCGGCCACGTAAGACCTGGGCCGGCACCATTTTCTCGAAGCGCAGCGCGGCGTTGGTGTCCCCGGCGAAGCGCAGGGTCATCAACCCAGCCCGCCGATCGATAGCCACTTGGCCTGGCGCGCGCTCGGACATTTCGGTGAGCGCCTCGAGGAAGGGCCGGTCCTTCATGGTGTCGATATCGTCAGACCGAATGTCGGACGCCCAGTCGGGGGCCGACCCCAGCGCTTCGGCGTAGGTATCTCGCAAGCACGACGCTGACAGGCCGACGAGGTCGGGCGGAGCACCAGGGTCTTCCGCGATGGCCTCGAGCAACCTCGGGATCTGCGGTCCAATTCGGTTCAGGTAATCTCGGTACACCCCGGTCCCGATTGCCATCGCCCTTTGCGCCGGTACCGTCGACAGTGCCTTTGGCTTCGATCCAGCCACGTGCACAACGACCATCCTCTTCCGTAGCTCGGGTGCTACCGCTTGGACGTCGCGGTTGGTGCTGATTAGGATCGGGGCATAGCGCTCTGAGAACTCACGATCCGACTTCACCAGATCGGGTAGGTGCTCGGTCATCTTGCGGTTGTTAAGGTCATCTACGATCAGTGGGATGGCGGCCATGCGGTCACGGAAACCAAGCGCTCGGGCGGTGGTAAAATCGCGCCCGGGCAACTCCTTGTGGACGCCGAACATGGAGCGGACCAAGACGCGAGAAAGATGGCTTTTGCCGCCGTGCGACTGTCCATAGACCAAGCCGCATACGGGATAACGAAACGTCTCCCCGTCATGGCGTGTCATGGCAGTGCGCAATAGCGGGGCGAAGGGTGCAGCGTAGAGCCACGCCATCAGCGCCCAGTAGCCGCGCTGGATGCGGGCGGTGTCGCCATAAAATCCGGCGAAGGAGCGCATGTAGGCGTCAAGGAGCCCGGCGTCACGCCGCACTTCGCCCGCATCGACCGCTCGTCCGAACTCGTGCCAGATGCTGTTGTCTAGCATGACAAGGCCACTGCCCAGATCGAGAACGGCGGAATGGATGCGGTCGCTTTCCTGCACGACGGGCTTCGATGCCAAAGTGCGCCAGGCGCGAAGGAAGCCTTTTGCGGTAATGATAGTGGCGCCCCGTCGGTCCTTCTCGAAGGTCATCTCGCGCAGCTCAGTGCCGAGCCGGCCGGCCTCGCGCAGCGCTTCGGCGCCCAGAGTAGCAATGGTGATCCGACGGGGCTGCTCGACGACAACGAGTCCGGCATCGAGGCGCCGCACGGCGGGCGTTTGTTCCAAAGGTACAGGCTGCGCCGCGATCTCAACCGGGGTTTCCCCTGGGCTGGCGGCCGGATTACCTCTCAGCACGACCAGCAGGTCCGGCTCTATCATGTCGGCCGCCTCTTCATCCCTAGTCGCATAGGCAGCGAAGGCAGCGTAGGCCTCCGGACCGTCGAAGGCTACGAAGGTTTCACGTAGCCTACCGGTTAGGGCAGAGAGCGAGAGGTTTGCAGAGCCAACGACAACGCGTCGGGCAGCGCCCTCAGCCTCAAGGAGGTAGAGTTTTTCGTGGCTTGGCGCCTGCCGCAAGACGGCGAAGCGCAGGCTTCCTTGGTGGACCCGCTGCAAGAGCGGCTGGCCGCCCCGCAGCAGGGCCGGCCGAAGCAGGCGCTCGATCGCGGCCTTCTGGTCTGCGACCGCATCCACAAACCGGTATCCAGCAACCGCAGTGGCGTCCTCGAGCGCCCCAAGCTCCCTGCTGAGCACGCGCTCGGAGCCGAACAGAATCTCCATGTCCTCGAACAGGTCTGCGACGGCCAGCAGAGCCGGGATGCTGGAGGAGTAGGTGATGGCCTTGAGGCGTTTATAACCCCCGAAAAGGGTTCGCCAGTCGGTCTGACTTTGACCCAGGAGCTGCGCCTCGAACACCTGCAGACTTCCAGGGCCGTTGGGCTCCGCTGGTAGCGCATTCGTTCCACCAGCGACGCGCCCCCCGACTGAGGGACCGGAGTTAGAGAAAAGGTCGCCCATGCACGGTCTCCGGCGGTTGTCGTCCTGCCGACTATTATACGGAAACCTACGGGCGCTGAGTCACATGGGGGTTCTTGAACGAGTCTGTGCCGCAATCGAAGCGGTACAACATACCCAGGTAGCATGCTGTATGACCTTGTTGCACGGGTCGCCCAGCGTCCGGTTGCCGGGTAGACTGCTGAGGAGGTATTGTCAGGTTTTCCGGCTCTGGCCGGAATGAGTTGGTCGGGCCATGCTCGCCGGATGCCGTCCGAGCCTATCACATACCCCGCCTACCGTTTTCCGGCCGAGGTCATCCACCATGCCATCTGGCTCTATTGTGAGAGTATCCAGGCCGCTCGGCGGGTCTGACCCCTGATCTCTACTGGCCGCGTGTCCTGAGGTGGATCTGTCGGCCTTCCGAGCGGCACCGGCGGTCAAGCGGGATGTGACCTCATAGGAGCTTGGCGGCGTTCGTCCCATCACAGTCCTGTCCCCCTGCGAGACTGCCGGACCCTCACCCGTTCCGGAGACCCGGTACAATGAACGAGGCCACCTCAACAGACGTCATAATCGGTGTCGACACACACAAGCAGACCCACACCGCCGTCGCCATCACCGGGCTTGGTGCGCGTGTCGGAGAGTTGACCGTCTCCGCCTGCACGCAAGGCTACTACGACCTGGAGGCTTGGGCCGCCAAGCTGGGATCCATCCGCGGCTTCGCCATCGAGGGGACCGGGTCCTACGGCGCGGGCCTGTCGCGGTTCTTGCGTGAGAGCGGGCACACCGTCCACGAGGTCTGCCGGCCTGATCGGCGAGCCCGCCACCAGCACGGCAAGGCAGATCACCTCGACGCCGAGGTCGCAGCCCGCACACTCCTCGGCGGCTATCGTGCGGCCGTTCCAAAGTCCGGGATGAGCGAGGCAGAGATGATCAGGCACCTCAAAGTTGCCCGTGACACCGCGGTCAAGGCACGAACGCAAGCCATGCTCGCGCTGAAGTCGCTCATCGTCGAGGCTCCCGCTACTCTTCGCGAGCAGCTCGAGGCGCTCCGGGGCAAGAAGACGCTGTTGCAGCACCTGGCTGCGCTACGGCCCGGCGCAGTCACCACAACGGTGGCCTCGGCCAAGACCAGCCTGCGTGCCATTGCCCGACGCTGGCTGGCCCTCGACGACGAAATCCGGGCACACGATGCCCATCTCCAGAAGCTCGTCCAGCGCCGCTCGCCAGCGTTGGTCGAGGCCCATGGCATCGGGGTGGTGCGTACGCATTCGCCGAGTACCGCCTACCGGATCTGCTTGGGACCTGCCTTTGATCCTACGAGCGTTCTTTGGAGCGTCGGTAAGGACAAGCGGCGGAGTGACGGATGGAGATCATCACCGGGGTAGAGCGCCGCCGGTCGTGGCGGGCTGAGGAGAAGCTGCGGATCCTGGCCGAGCTGACCCAGCCTGGGGTCAAGTTCAGCGAGGTCGCCCGACGGCATGATGTGAGCCGCGGCCTGCTCTGGCAATGGCGGGACGCACAGCGGCGCGGCAGGCTGGTGGCCGAGACACCGGGTTTCCTGCCGCTGCAGATCGTGCCGGAGATGGCTGCGCCAGCGCTGCCGGGTGGGTCGGGCTCGCGACCCTGTGCCGGCCCTCCCACGGTGGAAGACGAGGCACACGAGCGGATCGAGATCGTGCTGCCGGACGGGACTGCGGTGCGTGTTGCCGCGTCGATCAGCGCGGCGAGTTTGCGCCGCGTGCTGGCGGCGTTGCGCACGTGATCCCGACGCCGTCTGGTGTCCGGGTATGGCTGGCGGTTGGCCACACGGACATGCGCCGCGGGATGCACTCCCTGGCGCTACAGGTGCAGCAGACGCTCGGCCGCGACCCGCATTGCGGCGATCTCTACGTCTTTCGCGGCCGCAGGGCGGACCTGGTCAAGATCGTCTGGCACGATGGGCTTGGCATGTCCAAACCCTAGCGCTGGAACCTCTGCAAAGGAGATTGATTTAGGGGGAACGGCGGTCGCAAGCATTCAAGCGCTTGCGGCTTTGGCGCGCTGGATGGCGAGGCGCCGTAATGAGGCAAGGCACAAGCGGGACCGTACCGTGCTGGAGGGACCTATCGCTGGCGCAGCGCCGGCGGCTGGCGGTTCTGATCGGCCGCCTGGCGCTGCGGCGGCTGTCGCTTGTGAAACCGACCGAGGGTTCCAAGGGAGGGACGGCCAATGAGGCAGATGCCGGGTTCCCTGAATGGAGCAGCACTACCGGGCAAAATCCTCGCCCGCCACCTTGATCGGCAGGCCGTGGTCTACGTCCGGCAATCGACCCTCCAACAGCTGGAGCACCATCGGGAATCGACAAGTGTGCAGTATGGCCTTGTCGACCACGCCTGCCAGCTGGGCTGGCCGCGCTCGCGCGTCGCGGTCATTGACGATGATCTTGGCTGCTCGGGCGCCACGGTCGAGGGACGACCGGGATTTCAGCGCCTGGTCGCCGAAGTCGGCCTTGGCCATGTCGGCCTTGTGTTGGGCTTCGAAGTTTCGCGCCTCGCCCGTTCCTGCCGCGACTGGTACCAGCTGCTCGAGATCTGCGCGCTGGCCGGCACGCTGATCGCAGACAGCGATGGGGTCTATGATCCGGCGCTCTACAATGACCGGCTGCTCCTCGGGCTCAAGGGCACGATGAGCGAGGCGGAGCTGCATATCATGCGCGCTCGCCTCGATCAGGGGCGCTGGAACAAGGCCGGACGCGGTGAGCTCGGGTTCAACATGCCCCGCGGCTATCTCAAGCGGCCGTCGGGCGAGGTCTGCCTGGATCCGGACGAGCGCGTGCGCGAGGTCATCCGGCTCGTGTTCGATGTTTTTGAGCGTCGCGGCAGCGTGCACGGCGTGATGCGCTACCTCGTCGACCACGACATCGCCCTGCCAGACCGGGCCCGGAGTGGATCAGCCGCAGGTGAAGTTGTCTGGCACCGGCCGCATCGCGGCGGCATCGTCAACATGCTCACCAACCCCGCCTATGCCGGCGCCTACGCGTTCGGTCGGCGCCTGCCGGAGAGGCCGGGTAGCCGTCATCGGCGGAACGCCCGGCAGCCGAGCCGTGATCCAGAAGACTGGCGCATACTGTTGCAGGGCCGTTGGCCGGCCTACATCAGTTGGGACAGCTTCGAGGAAAACCAGCGGCGGCTGATGGCGAACCGGAGCAAGCACAAGGGTGTTCCCCGTGGTGGGCCGTCGCTGCTGGCCGGCCTGCTCTACTGCGGCTGCTGCGGCAGCCGCATGGTGACCTGCTACAGCACCAACGGACACGACCTCCGTTACGGCTGTACACACCACCAGCTCAACTATGGCGCACCGCAATGCCAGGCGCTCTCCGGCGCCGCGCTTGACGCGCTCATTGCAGGCCTGGTGCTCGAGGTGCTGCGCCCTGCCGTGGTCGAGGTAAGCCTTGCCATGGCCGAGGATGTCGAGCTTGAACGGGCAGCGCGGCACCGACAATGGACCCTGCGCCTTGAGCAGGCGCATTACGAGGTCGAGCGCGCCGAGCGGCAATACAATGCGGTCGAGCCGGAGAACCGCTTGGTGGTTCGAAGCCTTGAGCGGCGCTGGGAGGAGGCACTGGCCGCTGAGACGCGGCTACGGGAGGAACACACGCGGTTTCTCGCCCGCGAGCCAATCCAGCTATCGCCAGGCGACCGTGATGCGATCAGGCACCTGTCTGAGGATGTACCAGCGCTCTGGCGCGCAGACACCACGACCAACGTCGAGCGGAAGGAGATTGCGCGCCTGCTGCTGGAGCGCGTCGAGATTCTTCTGCAGGGAAACACCGAGAAGGCGGACGTCACCTGCGTCTGGGTCGGCGGACATCGCACGAACCACACCCTGGTACGCCCCGTCCGACGCACTACACAGCTGTCTCGACATGCTGAGTTGATCCAGCGCATTCGCACCCTGCACAGCGAGGGCAGGCGGCCGCCCGCCATCACTCGGACGTTGGTGGCGGAAGGCTGGAGTTCCGCACACGGCAAGCCCTACCGGGAAAGTGGCGTTCGCTCCCTCATGACTCGCATGGGCCTAGTCCCGGCACGGCTCGCGCGACCAACCAACGTCGTGGTGCGCGATGCGGGCGAGTTCACGCCGGCAGAGATTGCCAGCCGCCTGAACATGCCCGAGGGCACGGTCTACCTGTGGCTCTACAAAAAACGCTTGCCGGCGCGACGGGTCGAGGCGGCCGACCGGAGCCTCTGGCTCGTCCGGCTGGAGGATGTCGAGCGGCTGCTGCGGCAGCGTGGCCCAGGCGGGCGCCTGCCACCAAGGCAGCCATCATGAACCGGGCAGCTACCCAGGATCAGCACACTCGCGTTCCAAACCTGCTCTGGAGAGGCATCATGACCAAGAGACGTCGCTGTATGCCAAGAAGTTGGAGAAGGGACGCTTCATCTGGCCCTCGCCGACCGACGGCTGCCTGCAGATATCGGGCGCGCAGCTGGCCTACATGCTCGACGGAATCGATTGGAGAAGCCCAGTACGGACCTATCGGCCGGAGCTGGCGGGATAGTGTACGGCGCAGTGGTAT
>NZ_JCACHU010000064.1:0-6654 GCF_059504005.1 Belnapia sp.
TCAGCTTGCCTTGCCAGCCTAGCGCCACAGCGGAGAGGGGCGGGCCATCCCATAAGACTGCCCACGCCGCGGAGCAGGACCGGCCGGACGTCCTGAGGCGGCGCTGGGCCTAGTTCGAGGCACAGCCTGATCTCGACCCGGACGGGCTGGTGTTCATCGATGAAACCTGGGCCTCGACCAACATGGCCCGCACCCATGGCCGGGCACCCCGGGGTGAGCGGCTGCGGGCTGCCATCCCGCACGGCCACTGGCTGACCGCCACCTTTGTCGCCGGCCTGCGCAACACCGGCATGGTGGCGCCCATGGTGCTCGACGGGCCGATCAACGGCTCGCTCTTCCAGGACTATGTCGAGCAGGTGCTGGTGCCCGAGCTCCGCCTGGGCGACATCGTCGTCATGGACAACCTCGGCAGCCACAAGGGCGCCGGCGTGGGGGCCGCCATCAAGGCCGCAGGCGCGAGCCTGCTCTCCTTCCACCCTATAGTCCCGACTTCAACCCAATCGAACAGGCCTTCGCCAAGCTGAAGGCCGCGCTCCGCTCAGCCGCCGAGCGCAGCCTCGACGGCCTATGGGCCGCCATCGGCCGCATCATCGACACCTTCACCCCAGCCGAGTGCACCAACTACTTCGCCAACACCGGCTATGACGCCGACTGATGGCAAAAAGCTCTAATGGCAAACAAAGCGTCCGACGCAGCGCTCAATTCAAAATGGTCCTACCAACGCCGTTCAGGCCGCCAGGCGGTCCCGCCGCATCCGCATTGTGACGATCAGGCCCTCCGCCGACCAATCGAAGACGATGGTGCCACCGAGCTGGCGCGCCATGCTACGCCGGATGAGTTCGCTGCCGTAACCGGCCGGAGCGGAAGGCTCGACAACGGCCGGGCCGCCCCGTTCCGTCCAGACGACCACCACATCGTCGCCCTGAACAGTACATCCCAAATCAAGCGTGCCGCACTCAGCCGAAAGCGCGCCGTACTTCAGAGAGTTCGTCGCCAACTCGTGCACCACGAGAGCCAGCGTCGTGGCCGCCGCCTCCCCAATATCCATCCGCGGCACCGAGACACGAATGCGCCCGGCGGTGCCGTCCGTGTCGTCATAAGCCTTCAGCAGCACCGTCAGCAAGTCGCCGAGCAGCGCCGCTTCGACTGGGCGGCCGCCCCGCGGGCGAACAAGGTCATGGGCGCGCCCCAGAGCGGTCAGTCGCTTAGTGAGATCCTGCGCCATGTCGGCGGCCGTTGCCGCCGAGCGCGAGGTGATCTGGGCGAGTTGCGAGGCAACCAGCAGCAGGTTTTTAACACGGTGGCTCATCTCGCCGGCCAGCAACTGATTGCCCTCCTCGGCCTGCTTGCGCCCAGTTACGTCGAGGAAAATGCCGCGCATGATATCACGTCGGATATTGGCATCTTGGCCCTGGCCGCGCGCGGATACCCACCGGATGTCATCGCCAGACAGGATGCGGAAGTCGATCTCGTAGGGTCCGACGATCCCTCGCGTCGCAGTGAACGCCGCCCGCACCCTGTCGAGATCCTTTGGATGGATTTTCGCCGAGAGGTCTGCAAAGGTCCCAACGCTTGCCTCGTGCAAGTCCCACAGCGCGTAGGCACGCTGGTCCATTGCAATCTCGTCGGTCTCGACGTTCCACCACCATAGGCCAACGCCAGCAGCCTCGATAGCCGCCTGTAGGTGCTCCAGATCCCAATCCTGTGGGCGTGATGGCGTGGCAGCCAAGATGTGGGCCTTCCCGTGTTACCCGAGATGACGATCGACGCGAAACCGTCGCCGCCGCTCAGCAGTTTGCATTATGCCCGCGACTTGGGCACGCATGCTGACTTTACGATACAGCAAACGCCGCCCATGCCGTCCTCAAGGGAAAAGCCCTCGCCACCAGAATGATCAAAGACAGCGTCCTTAGCAATGACAGCTAGGGTCAGGACTCATTCCCTGAGCCAGAAGATGACGATGACGGCGAGGGTGATGGCGCCGAAGAAGGTGGTGGCGCATCGGTCGTAGCGGGTTGCGATGCGGCGCCAGTCCTTGAGGCGGCCGAAGGTGATCTCGATGCGGTGGCGTTGGCGGTGGAGCGCCTTGTCGTAGGGGATGGGCTGTTTCCGGTTCTTCTTGGGTGGGATGCAAGCGGCGATGCCGAGCTCGGCGAGTGCGGCACGGAATGGGTTGCTGTCGTAACCGCGGTCGGCGATCAGCTCGCGGGCCTTGGGCAGTAGCGGGGCGAGGATGTGGGCGCCCTTCTGGTCATTCATCTGCCCCGCGGAGAGCATCATGACGACGGGACGGCCTTGGCCATCGCAAACGGCGTGGAGCTTGGAGTTCAGGCCGCCCTTGATACGGCCGATGCAGCGATCAAGCGCCCCTTTCTGAGCAGGCTGGCCGCGGTGCGGTGCGCCTTCAGGTGAGTGCTGTCGATGATCAACCGGTCGGGCTCGCCCGCCTCTCCGGCCAGCGCCGCAAAGATGCGGCTGAACACGCCCAAGCGGCTCCAGCGGACGAAGCGGTTGTAGAGGGTCTTGTGGGGGCCGTAGCCAGGCGGGGCATCGCGCCAGCGCAGGCCGCCCTGGATGACGAAGACGATGCCGCTGAAGACGCGCCGGTCGTCCACCCGCGGCACCCCGTGCGAGAGCGGGAAGTGCGGCCGGATGCGGCGCATCTGGGCCGAGGTAAGCAGGAACGGAACGGACATGGCACCACCTCCGTCCCCTTCAGAATCACAACCGCTCGCGTCGACGCACGCAAATTGGTTCTGTTATGTCCTTGCGGTACCATCCTGAGCAGGTACAAACCGGGGGCAAGGCGAGACGGCGGGGAGTGGCCTCGGTGAGGCCGGATCAGTTCTTCAAAGGGCGACAGTTCAACGCCGAGGTGATCCTCTGGGCAGTCCGCTGGTACCTGATGTTCCCGGTGAGCTACCGCGATCTCGAACTGATGCTGGCTGACCGCGGCGTGGAGGTGGCGCATACTACGGTATTCCGCAGGGTGCAGACCTACGCGCCGGAGATCGAGATGCGGATCAGACCGCACCTGCGCCTGAGCAACCGCTCATGGAGGGTAGACGAAACCTACATCCAGGTGAAGGGCCGCTGGATCTACCTGTATCGCGCGGTCGACAGCCGCGGCCAGACGATCGACTTCCTGCTCTCGGCCAAGCGCGACGCGGAGGCTGCAAAGCGCTTCTTCCGCAAGGCTCTCGGGCAGCCGCATACGGTGAAACCGCGCACCATCACCGTGGACAAGAACCCGGCCTACCCCTGCGCTGTCACAGAGATGAAGGAGGACGGCGAGCTGTGGCGCTTCCCTCGACTACGACCATGCAAGCATCTCAATAACATAGTTGAACAAGACCACCGGCGCGCGAAACGCCTGGTCCGATCAGGGCTTGGCTTCGGCAGCTTCCACACGGCGCGACGAACACTGGCAGGCTACGAGGCAATGGCGATGATCAGGAAGGAGCAGGTACAAAAGGTTAGCGGACGAGACATGCGGACCCAAGCTACCTTTATCGCCGAGCTGTTACGGGTCGCTGCCTGATCTGGAGCCTGTCGTGGCCATTTGCGGCTTGCCACAAACTTTGCAACACAACCACCCGCTCTATGCGGCCGGCCAAGTGGTCGAGGCGGCGTGCTGGACGCACGCCAGGCGGTACTTCCATGACGAGCTGGTCTCGACCAGCAGCCCGATTGCCCGCGAGGCGATCGAGCGGATGAAGCCGCTGTTTGCCATCGAGGCGGAGATCGAAGGCCAGTCACCCGAGCGGCGCCTCGCCGCCCGGCAGGCCCGCTCGGCTCCCATCATGACCTAGTTGCACAGCTGGCTCGAGGCGACGCTGCGGCGGATCTCAGGCAAGTCCGACCTGGCGAAGGCGATCCGCTACACGCTGACGCAATGGGCTGCGCTGACGACAGTGCTGCACGACGGCCGTGCCTGCTTGCACAACAATGCCGTCGAGCGGCAGATCCGCCCCCTGGCTCTCGGCAGAAAAAACTACCTGTTCGCCGGATCGACCGAGGGCGGCCGGCGCGCTGCCACCATCTACACCCTGATCGGCACCGCCGAGCTGAACGGCTGGGATCCGCAGGCCTACCTCCGCATCCTACTCGACCGCATCGCAGATTACCCAATCAATTGTCTCAGCGACCTGGCACCATGGCACCTGCGGCCTGACGCTGCCTGACCCTTGCCACACCGTCGTAGTCGTGGACGGACGCTTACGTGATTTCGGTGCCGGGCAGGCGCTGACGGATGAGCAGTTCCGGTTGCTTGCGGCGCTGATCCTGCCGGCAAAGCCCGGCGGGCAGCCGCGCACGACAGACCCTCGGACCCTGCTGGACGGGCTCTTCTACCTCGTCCGCACCGGTTGCCAGTGGCGGCACCTGCCGCCACCTCCGGCCTTCCCGCCGTGACGCACGGTGTACGGCTACATGCCTGCCTTCTTGCGGGACGGCGTGTGGGAGAGCATCCGCCACCACCTCGTGGTCCTGCTGCGCAAGGGCGCCGGGCGAGAGGCCAGCTCCACGGCGGCGGTCGTCGACACCCAGAGCGTGAACACCACCGAGAGCGGCGGTCCACGCGGCTGGATGCCGCCAAGCGGCTGAAGGGCCGCAAGCGCCACGTCGCGGTCGACGCGGACGGTCTGCTGCTCGGCGTCGTCGCGCATCCCGCCAACGTCCAGGACGCGGACGGCTTCGGCGACCTGCTGAAGCGCGTCAAGCCGTTCTACTCCTGGCTCCGGGCCGTGTTCGCCGACAGCGCCTACAACCGGTTCGCGGCCCTGCTCGCCTGCTTCCTGCCGGGATTAGTGCTGATCATCGTGCGCCGTCTCGCCGGAAGCGTCGGCTTCGTCGTCCAGCCGCGCCGCTGGGTGATCGAGAGGTCGTTCGGCTGGTTCGGATGCTGGCGCCGGCTGTCCAAGGACTACGAGGCGCTGCCCGAGGTCTCCGAGGCGATGGTCACTCTGGCCGCGATCCGCCTGATGCTCCACCGCCTCGCTCATCCCAATCGCAGGCGCCTATCAGCATCACGATTCGCCAACGGCGTTCTAGGCGCACACAGCCTCGATAAGCGTATAGGCCGAGCTAGTTTGAATGAAACGGCGGGGTGCGAAGCCTCCCCCGGCGAGCAGCGCACGGAACTCGCCTTCAGTCCGCTCCAGCCCACCAGGCATCACCAGCATCTCCAGGTCAACGAGGAACTTTTCGGCTCCAGGTCCGGGTTCGGCGCGTTCTGGCATCAGCCGCTCAATCACTAGAAGCGTCCCATCGGTGGGCAGCGCGGCGCGGCAGGCGCGCAGGATGGCCACGGCACGCTCGTCGTCCCAGTCGTGCAGCACCTGCTTGAGCAGGTGAAAGTCGGCACCCGGCGGAACGCTCTCGAAAAAGCTGCCGCCCTCGACGCGGCAGCGCGCGGCCAGCCCGCGTCCGTTCAGCAACGCCGACGCGGCCGGGCCGACGTGCGGCAGGTCGAACAACACCCCGATCAGCGACGGCGTGACCGCGAGGATGTCGGCCAGCATGCGGGCGTTGCCGCCGCCGACGTCCATCGCGCAGCGGAACCGCCCGAAGTCGTAGGCCGCCAGCACGGCGCGGGAGGCGATGGCGGCGAGGCCTTCCATCGCGCGCTCCTGCACCGCGGCCTCTGCCGGGTGCGCCCCGTAGTAGTCGAAGATGCTCATGCCGAGCACGCGGTCCGCAGCCGGAGCGCCAGTATGCAGGCTGGTGAGCATATCGCCCCAGCACTTCCATCGCGTGTCGCCTGCAAGGAACGGGACAGCCGCGCGCATTGAGTCCGGCGCTTCGTCGCGCAGGCGGTCAGACACGGGAGTAGGCGCAAAGATACCTGGCGCCGTCTCAGCGAAGACGCCGAACGCCGACAAGGCGCGCATTAGGCGGCGCAGGGCCCCGGGGTGTGTGCGCGTGGCAGCAGCCAGTGAGGCGCTGTCGCGTGGCCCGTCTGCAAGGAGGCCCGCAAGGTCGAGTACCGCTGCCGCGTGCAGCGCGCGGGAGACGCGCATCGCCAAAGCGAGTTGGTTGAGCATTGCCCCGGGGTCGGTGGCAGCTGTGATGTTTGTGCTCATGGGCACGTCCTTCAGCCCGCTCGAGAATGTGCCGCCTGCGGCAGCTGCAACCGTGCTGACACGTTACCTTGCAACGCCCCGAATTGCGAAAACAAGAGTCAAGCCATGTACTCTCGCCGGAGACGGATGGACTGGTGCCAAATTGCGCACTCGAATCGTTGACCAGTGCCGATACTCCTTCGCAAACAGGCACTGAGGCGGGGGTAGCCCGCCTCGAGCGTAATTGTCTCGTAACGGCCCGTCTCCAGCATCCCGCTGCCACCGGAACGCCTGGGCCAGTGCCTTCATCAGCGTGGTCTCCGCAACCATGGGGCCACGGTTCATGGTGCTGCCCGGCATCAGCACCAGCTTCCGCACACCAGTCAGGCGGGTCTCCAGGCGCCGGTGTGCGGGTAGGTTACGGCTTGGGATAATCAGCGGCCACCCTCAGCGTTGCCGGCGCCGGCGGCCACCCTGTCATGAACCGTCTTGCTCCACTCGTATTGGGTTCGCTCCCAGGCGGCCTTCTTCCGATTCCGCTCCCGGGGATTATGCGGCGATCCACTTCCACGCCGACGATCTCGAGGATTGC
>NZ_JCACHU010000065.1:0-6575 GCF_059504005.1 Belnapia sp.
CACTCATAGGCACCTCCTCTCGGACGTGCTGACCGCAGCAGCTTACTCCCTTTCAATGAGGGTCAATAATGCCTCGCCCGAAGATGGTGCATTCTCAATACGATAAAGCTTGAGGGTTAAATCGGGCTACCCTCAAGGTTCGGAGAGTCTCCAGCATTTTGGAGAGAAAACCCGCATCCGTTCCGCCGCCGCACCATCAAGGTTGCCGCAGAAACCGAGGCAAAACCTGCGCCTCAGCGCGGTGCCCTGGTCAGGAGAGACAAGTTGTGAGGAAGCCGCTTGGAGCAGCGGTGGGAACTGGGGAATGAAAGTCTCTGAGGGTGAGCCCCTGCTGAACCCTGTCGCATCATGGTCCTTTTGCGAAACTTGGGCAGGAGGCTGCTAGCCAAGGTAATGCTTGCATGTGGTTCGCCTGCCAGTTTAGAAACTCAACCATAAGTCGGACTTCACGTGTTCGTTTTGATTTCGAGCAGATGTTGCAGGATCACCACATGTTCTGGAAGGCAGGCGCTTCCAAAGCGCTAGGTTGGGTATCCGATTTTGCTGAGATACTCCTGGGCAGCACGTTCCGCGTTACAGTTGGTGGGCTAGCTCCCGAGCGCCTCGAAGGAGGAGACGGGGTCGACGTCCTGATCAGCTTGGCCGGCGACGACACGCTCGATGGTGGCGCGAATAGTGACATCCTGCTTGGTGGACGCGGTGCAGACGTCTTGATTGGAAGCGCAGGGCGCGACGCCTTGTGGGGTGGTCCTGATGCAGACCTCTTTCGGTTCGCGTCGGAGGACGCCGCACAGCCTAAGGCTGATGTGGTGGTCGATTTTTCTCAGGCTAATGGCGACCGGATCGACTTGTCGGCTTTCAGAGACGTTGATCCATGGTTGCCGGGAGAGCAGGGCTTCGATTTTGTGGGCGATGTGACGGGTTTGATCCGACCTGCGGTGTACACTCCCGGCGAGGTCACTTTCGTCCACACAGGAGACTTCACGCTAGTTACAGCTAATGTCGACGGTGGGGTCCTGCACATTCAGGTGGCCGGTCGCATTGACCTTGTGGTGGATGACTTCCTCTTCTGATGGGGCCTCTCCAACAGCAATCTAGTCGGCGGGCCGCGCCCGTGGTCGGCCGACGGCGAAGTAAGAGTCTGTACGCGAATAGATCCCTTACTGCGCCTGGGTTTGCGCGACGAGCCGGCGTGAGATGATGGAGATCATCGCAATCCAGACGTGCGCGGCGAAGAGGTCGTGCGCACGGCCGTACACGATGTTGAAGCGCCGGTAGCGGCTGACCCAAGCGAACAGCCGCTCGACGACCCACCTGATTCCGTTCGGCAGGAAGCGGCCGTCCGGTCGGGATGCTCGCTGCCTTCGCGCGTCTTGCGGTTGGCCTGCAGGCTGAACTTCTCCTGCGCCAGCAGCTCGCCCACCACCGTGCGGCTGACCGGATGGCCACGCTCGGTCAGCGCCGCCGCCAGCCGCCGCAAGCTCTTGCAGGTCCAGCGCAAGGGAGACATCGGGTCGCCCCGAGCCTCGGGTTCCACCAGCGACAGCAGCGCGGGCAGCAGCCCAGGGTCGCGCGTTACGGCCGACTTGCCGCCGCCGCCCTGCCTGCGCACCCGTCCCGGCGGCAACTCGCCTGCCAGATCCTTCAGGCCACGGCCGATCGTGCTCGCCGCCAGTCCTGTCGCCCGCGACACCGCCGCAATCCCGCCATAGCCCGCCGCACGGGCCTCCGCGTGCCGCCAGGCGAGACCGAGACGTGGATGTCGTGCCCGAGCGCCGCCGCGGCGAAGGGCGCGCCCTTGAAGCCGCTGTCGCCCAGCAGATCCCCCTGGAAGCCGAGCGCGGCGAGCCGCGGCAGCATCGGCAGGATGCTCGTGCGGTGGTCCGTGTCGGCAGGATGCAGCTTGAGGGTAAGCGAGGCCTACGGACCCTCGCGGCCTTCGCTTGACGTTGTGCCGTTTTCATCGGCGGCCCAGCGCCACGGCATGAGCTCGTCGATGCGGCTGTTGGGCCAGCCGTTGACGAGGCGCGTCAGCACCTCGGCGAAGTAGCGCTGCGGGTTGACGCCGTTCAGCTTGCAGGGCTGGATCAGAGAGGCCACCGCTGCCCATCTGGCGCCGCCGTCATCGCCCGAGGCGAACAGCGCGTTCTTGCGGCTGAGGCAGATCGGGCGGATGGCGCGCTCCACCGTGTTCGTGTCGAGCTCGATCCTGCCGTCCTCGAGGAACCGCACCAGGCCCTCGCGGTGGTTCAGCGCGTAGCGGATGGCCTCCGCGGTCGGGCTGCTGCCCGGCAGTCGCGCGAGTTGCACCGCTAGCGGATGGTGGCATTCTTAGGGCCCGTCCGCCGATAAGTGAATCGGCTCGCGGCTGAGGGCACGAGGCGGGGATTCTCCTCTCGGGCGTGGTGCCGTAGCGTTCTGGGATGGTTGATGCTGAGGCGATCCGGGCGCGCTTCCTGGAGCTATCGGTGCATTTGGACGAGCGTGGTCGTCGGCTGTTGGCAGCCTCGGAGGCCCGCGCGGCGGGCTATGGCGGGATTGCGGCGGTGTCGCGGGCGACAGGACTGGCGGCGAGCACGATCGGCCGTGGCCTGAAGGATCTGGCAGGCGAGTTGCCGCCGGGACGGGTGCGCAGGCAGGGCGGCGGCGGCAAGTCGGCCGTAACGCGCGACCCTGGGCTGCTGCCCGCGCTGCTGTCGCTGGTGGAACCCGAGGCTCGGGGCGACCCGATGTCTCCCTTGCGCTGGACCTGCAAGAGCTTGCGGCGGCTGGCGGCGGCGCTGACCGAGCGTGGCCATCCGGTCAGCCGCACGGTGGTGGGCGAGCTGCTGGCGCAGGAGAAGTTCAGCCTGCAGGCCAACCGCAAGACGCGCGAAGGCAGCGAGCATCCCGACCGGGATGCGCAGTTCGCCCACATCAACGCCAGCGTGGCGGCGGCGCTGAGGGAGCGGCAGCCGGTGATCTCGGTCGACACCAAGAAGAAGGAACTGGTTGGCGACTTCAAGAACGCGGGCCGCGAGTGGCGGCCACAGGGCAACTCGGAGGAGGTGCGGGTGCACGACTTCCTGCAGCCCGAACTCGGCCGCGCGGTCCCCTACGGTTCCTACGACTTGGCGGCCAATGCGGGCTGGGTCAATGTCGGCATGAACCACGACACTGCCGCCTTTGCGGTGCAGACCATCCGCCGCTGGTGGCACGACCTCGGCCAAGTCCGCTATCCCGCCGCGGGGCGTCTGGTCATCACCGCTGATGGCGGCGGCAACAACGGCTGGCGCCTGCGGCTGTGGAAGGCCGAGTTGCAGCGCCTGGCCGACGAGATCGGGCGCGACATCGAGGTGCACCACTTGCCGCCCGGCACCAGCAAGTGGAATGCAATCGAGCATCGCCTGTTCTCGTTCATCAGCATGAACTGGCGGGCCAGGCCGCTGGTCAGCTACCGCGTCATCGTTGACCTGATCAGCGCCACCACCACGCGCACCGGCCTGACCGTGCATTGCGAGCTCGACGAGAGCCACTACCCCAAAGGCATCATCGTCTCCGACGAGCAGATGGCCTCCCTCAACATCAGCCGCCACGACTTCCATGGCGAATGGAACTACACCATCTACCCCAGCAACAACCTAGATCGAGCGGTTATCCGCTGACGGACCCTTAGTGTCATCTGATTGTGTGAGGCATTGTCAGATTGTCGGGACTGACAGGGCCCAGAATCCCGCCCCGGATCCATGCCGCAGCGTGTAGTCTTTCGCCGCAAGCCGCATCTCAGCTTGCCATTCAGAACCATAACGCTGGTGAAGGAGCGCCCAATGAAAATCATCCGTTCCGGAGGTGAATTTGATGGCCGATCCATAGAGGACATCACCGCCAAATGGTGGCAGTGGGCCGTGCATCTTCCCGACGATGCCAATCCATTCGAGGATCTGACCGGAGGCTTCGCGCGTCTCGGGGACAGGGGCGACCTCTTCTTTGCGGCCGGTGTCGGAGGTAACACGGACAACGACCCGGACCCCAGCGTGGCCACCGTCATCCGCAGCTTCACGGTCGAGGAGGATCAGCTGCTCCTGGTCCCGGTCATCAACTGGATGAGCAATCTTCCGACGCGCCAGGAGCGGTTGGACGAAGTCGACCTGGTGAAGAGCTTCATCACCCATGTCTCCGCGGAGATCGACGGCAAGGCGGTGCGGGGGCTGAGCGCCGACTCTGACAAGTTCTACTTCCAGTCGGATGACTTCAAGATCTCCCCGATCGGGGAGGACGAGACCGGCTCCGACCTCGATGTGTTCGCTCTGCCAGCCGGGGAAAAGTTGCCGGCGATCGCGGCGGGCTTCTATCTTCCTATCGAGGACCTGAGGGAGGGGAAGCACACGATCCACTTCTCGGCCGGAGCGGACTTCAACGACGACCAGATCGACGACTTCGCCCTCAACATCACTCTTCTCGTCACCGTGCTGGACGAGGATTGCCACCGCGACCGACGCAATCCGGACCGCCACGAGTCCGACCACCATGACCACCGGCTTTGGGATGGCCACGGGCCGGACGACCATGGCCATCGGAACTCGGACCACCACGGGTCGGACTACTTGATGGACGCTTGAAGCCGAGCGGTGGTAAAGCCCATCGGACAGATCCGGGGCGGACATGGTGTCCGGCCCGGAACCGGCCGGCCTCTGCGGCAGCTGTGGAGCCCGGTGCCTCCGAAGCCCGACTTGGCGGGTTCTCACGCAGCCGAAGCCAGCGCGGCTTCTTCCGCCTCTACCTTCGTCCGAGCGGAGACAGTGCAGCCGGGTTTTGGCACGCCGGCGGGCGACCTGAGCGGCTCGTCTATGTGGGGCAGACCGGCCGGACCCTGCGCGAGCGCCTGCTCTCGCTCGGCGCCGGCATCAATGCCGAGGAGTGCCCGTTCAACGACCCTCACACCGCGGCGCCCCATCTCTGGCTGCTACGGCGGCTGGACGGCACTCAGCTCGAGTGCTCAAGCGCCCATGTCGCGGGCGACGTGCAGGTGCTCCGCGGCACAGAGGACATGCTGCTCTGGCGGCACCGGGTCGAGACCGGCCTGTCGACGGAGGCGAACTACGGCCGCTTCTACCCAGGCTACTTGCGGCCAACTAACCGCTGGGTCGTGCGTGGCGGGACGTCACAGACCCGGACACCTGGCCGCCGCGCCGAGCCCTTGGTGGATCCGGCCGGCGCGGTGGACTTCTCGGCCAGCCAACCCGCGCTTTTCGGGCCCGGCGGCCCCCTAGACGCGCCGTGGTGGCAGAGCGCGCCGCTGACCGCCTTCCGCGCCCTGCCGCCGGGTCCTCCGGTCTACGCGATCCACGAGCTGGGTTCGAGGGAGCCGGTCTACGTTGGCGAGACCTCCGCACTGCAGCGTCGTGCGGCGAGCCACTCCGCCGGGTCCTGGCCGCTGCAGGAGCCGATCATCGCCTTCATGCCGTTGCCCACGGGGACGTCCAAGCACGTGCTGCGTGAGCTCGAGAGCGATCTGCTCGGCTGGCACTTCTGGCAGACCGGCCAAGCGCCGACGCTGCAGTACGCCGAAGCCACCCGGAAGAGGGCCACCGCTTGAGCCACGTCACCGCCGTGGTGCTAATGCTGACGAGTTTGCATGCCACCGCTGGCCGATCTCGTTTCGGTACTGACAAATCTCGGTACTTTTGTGTAATGTAGGGACGAGATTTGCCGGAGGTACGGCCATGGATGTTAGCGACGACCTGCTTGTGCCGACTGCAGCCGACGAAGAGGCTCGCGCCTCACCGATAGTGAAAAGCCTCGCGGCTGTTGTGGGCGCCATAGCATGTGGCGACGGGCTGGTGTCACCACGACGCTTTGAAACAGCCATTGCAGCAGCCCAGGACATTGGCAACGTGCTAGGCGAACCCAACCTAACTCGGGTGCTCGCACTTCGAGCGCTATCCTCGCCCCAAGACATGCACGCATGCCGTCGCCACATTGAAGCCCCTTGCGCAAGACCTTTCTGCTCCCGACCGAGCTGTCGTCATGCGCTCGCTTGCGGGACTCCTCGGAGATGACGCAAAGCCGGCCGTCGCCGCTCTAGCGCCGGAGCTCGCCGCTGCACTCGGTGTGCCCCTGCCAGATCGGCTCCGACGCGACGGGCCGGGCATCCGTGATGCGTTGAGCGAGTGGGCTGACCGGATGAAACGGGTAGTCCGTGCCGAGCCGCAGCTTGTCGCCGCGGCACGTGGGTTCGTCGCTGACTTTGGTGAGCTCCGACTTGCTAACGCCATCGCCGAGGCGCAGCGGACCAGCGACACTGGCACCCTCGCCAGCGCGCTGTGGCATGCGGCCGAAGCAGTACGTGGCCAAGCCGAGGTCGTCACGCGAGCCGCGCAGAAGCAGGCCGATAATCTAATGATGGCCAAAGAACTGGATGTGGCCGCCGATCGGATCGAACAAGTAGCTAAGCAGCGCTACGCCGCGATGACGCGTCGAGCAAAGATGATGAAGCGCCACTTGCGCGAGGATCTGCATGCGCTTGTCGAGGACGCCTCTGAGAGCCCGTCCGAGAAGTTTATGAGCGTGCCAAGCGCCTTGCCATCAGCTTGATC
>NZ_JCACHU010000066.1:0-6533 GCF_059504005.1 Belnapia sp.
AACCACGAAGCGGATGTCGAGGCCCAAGGTGCTCGCCTCGATGCGGGCCACCACCCGGCGCTGCTTGCCCCAGGACTTGGCGCCATAGTGGGTCTCGGCAAAGCGGCGCAGCACCGGGGCGTTCTCCTCGGCGCGGCGGACCCGCACGTCATCGGCGGCGTCCTCGACCGCGGCTCGCAGCACGGCGTTGGTCGGCAGGCCGAAGACGTAGTCGATCCCCTGTGCTTCGCAGAAGGCCATCACCTCCGGGCGGCCATAGTGGCCGTCGCCGCGCAGGGTGATGTGGGTGTTTGGCCAGTGGCGCCGGATCTGCCGGACTAGGCGGCGCAGATGGCCCCGGATCTCCTGGCCGGAGGGGGTCTTGCCCGGCCGCAGCAGCACCATCACCGGGCGGGAGGTCGCGGTGTCGTAGACATGGATCGGCAGGAAGCAGCGCTCGTCGTAGTGAGCGTTGAACAGCGACAGCTGCTGGTGCCCATGCACCACGTCCACGGTGTCGTCGATGTCGAGCGTCACGGCGGCGGGCGGCCTGGGGTAGCTGGCGCAGTAGAGGTCGACCATGGCCCGCGTCAGCCGGATCACCTCGCGCAGGGAGGGCGCGTTCTCCCAGCGCGACATGGTCGGCTGCGAGCACAGGTCCCGGCCCGTGTCGGGCAAGCGACCGCAGGCCAGTTTGAAGCCGGGATCCCGGCGCAGGTGGTCGAGGTCGTCGGCATCCTCGTAGCCACAGGCGATCGCCAGGATCCGGGCCCGCAGGATGTCGGCCAGGGGGTGGACCACCCGCGACGGGTCGCGCGGGTCGGAGATCAGCGCCGCCAGTTGGTCACAGACGCCGAGTTGGCGCTCGGCCGCGGCCAGCAGCAGCACGCCGCCATCCGAGGTCAGCCGCCCGCCATCGAAGGCAGCGACCACCTTCTTGCGGCCGAGCGCTGGAAAGCCGAAGGGCTCGGTCGCATCGTCGTCCATGGCGGGTGTGGCGCGGCCTGATGCTGCTGCGGATTGGTCTCGACACCCAGATCCGTAAACGCAATCAGCAGCTTACGCCACACCCGCCAGCCGCATCGCAAACCCCTGGTGAATAAGAACGGCTAGAGCTGCTAAAGCGCCAGTGCCGGACGCCGCGTGTCATAATCACCGACAAGCCTCCTTGCCAAGGGGCAGCCAAGCAGGAGGTGATGCCCGGCGTCGAGCACCGGCAGCACAAGGAGCTGAATAACCAGGCCGAAAAGTCGTATCAGCCGACGCGGCGGCGAGAACGGCTGATGAAGCAGTTCAAGTCAGCATGGCAGGCGCAGCGCTTGCTCTCCGCCCACAACCAGATCAACAGTCTCTTTCACCCCCGCCGCGACCACGCCACCGCCATCCAGTATCGCGCCGCAGGGGCGCGCGCGTTCGAGGCATGCGCGAATATCAGCGGAATTGCAGCCGCCTGAATTCTGCTGAACAACTGTTCTTGGCGTGGCGGTGCGGCGGCTTTTGGTCAACAATTTGACGGTGCTGCCTCAGTAACGTGTGTGGAGCGGTCGGCGTCCACGGCCAGTACCAACAGGACGGCCACCGGGCCGTCCTGTGCGTTGATGCGTCCAGGCCCAGTCGTTAACGGTGTGATTACGTCAACAGCAAGAAAATCTCTGGGCCGCATGCACATCGTTCTTGTTCTTCTTCTGTCGGCATGGTGCCGGTACCTCCTGCCCAGCGCCGCATCGCGGGTCCGTGCCAGCCTCGACAGAGCCTGCGGACATCAAGTTTGGACATAGCTTCAATCAAAGCCAGCCACGATGCTTGAACCAATAGTAGGGTACGACAGCGGAGACCATCATCAGCAGCAGGGCAAACGGATACCCAAAGGCCCAAGATAGCTCAGGCATGTGCTCGAAGTTCATACCGTAAACGGTGCCGACCAGGGTGGGCGGCAGGAACAGCACCGCCGCCACCGAGAACACCTTAATGATACTGTTCTGTTCAAGGCTGATAAGCCCGAAGGTAGCTTCGAGCAGAAAGCCAATCTGCGCCGACAGATGTGCGTCGTAGTCGGTCAGGGAGGCGACGTCGCGGTCCAGGGTTGAAAGGCGTGCGCCGACGCTGTCTTGCAATCGCCCGTCTGCGCCCTGGCGGAAGTAGGCCAGCATGCGGCCAAGGCTCAGCAAACTCTCGCGCAACTTGCCGGTCAGCGAACTGGACCGGCCTAGGCGTTTGACGACAGCCTGAAGGTCGGTGGCAGGCCTGCGCCGCTTCCGGCGGGTCGCAACCCCACTAGCCGCCGCTGTCTGCTCGTCCTCGGCGAAGATCTCGTCGGAAAGGGCATCAAGCTGCGCGTCGGTGGCCTCGATAATGTCGGCAAGGCGGTTCACCACATTCTCGACCAGGGACAGGAAGACTAGGTCGCTGCTGTTGTGGGCGCCCGGGTCGCGGCGGCACTTGGCGTCGAAGGTGCGGAACGGCAGGGGGTCGGCATAGCGGATTGTCACTAAAGTCCTCGGAGTGAGAACGAAGGTGACCTCAGCGGTGGTGGGGCGTCGCTCGCCGACGCCGGTGACGACCACGGCGGTCATTACGAGCGCCCCCCGGTCCTCGTAAAGGCGAGCGCTTTCCTCAATAGCGGCCATCTCCTGCCGCGTCGGCACACCGGTACCCAACAGGCGCTCTACAGCGTTCTCCTCTTCAGCCGAAGGGTTGAGGAGGTCGATCCAGATCGCATCTGGAGGTAGCGCCGTGAGATTAGACTCAGCAACAGGCCCCAGCACGCCGTCCTGGACAGCAAAGACACCGATCATAGAAAGCTCCCTAGTTCGCGGCGGCCCTTGCTGCGGATCTGGAGCCCGAAGATGTGCACCGGACCGTGGCCGACGTTGTAGGCCGGGTTCACCACAAGCTGGTAGTTGGGCGCCGAGTTCAGGCCGGACGCCACCCGAGGAGCGCAGTGGAACTTCTTGTTTCACCATGGTGAAGCATCACCCTGCCGTTCTCCACCGAATGCGGGTATGAAGCGCGCCTCACCGTTGGAGTGTGGAACCATGGTCAACGCCGCCGAGGCAGTCGAGGAGGCCAAGGGTAACCGGAGAATCGCGCTGCTGATCGCCGCTCTGGCTCTGGCCCTCGCGCTCACCGAGGTGGCGGGTGATGACGCCAAGACGGAGGCGCAACTGAAGAACGTCGAGAGCGCCAACCTGTGGTCGTTCTTCCAGGCGAAGACCGTGCGCCAAACGACGCTGCGAGGCTTGTCTGACCTGCTGCCATTAATGACACCGCGCCCAGGCCGCGAGGCCGACGCCGAGCGCATGCTTGAGCGGTGGCGGGCCAACATCGATCGCTGGGAGACCGAGCCGGAAACCAACGAGGGACGCCGTGAGCTGATGGCCCGAGCCAAGCGAGCCGAGGAGGAGCGGGACGAGGCGATGCGGCTCGACGGCCGCTTCGACGCGGCGTCGGCCCTGCTGCAGGTTGGCATCGTCATCGCTTCGGCCGCCATCATCACCGGCACGGTCATGCTGGTCTGGGTCGGCGCGACCCTCGGCGGTGCCGGGGCACTCTTGTCTCTGGCCACCTTTATTGGCCTGGCCTAAGAGCGCGTTAGCGCAACATCAGATCCGTCGTGTGGACGGAACGAGGTCGCGTGCCCGTACGGGATGTTGGTTAGTGCAGGGCTTCTACTGCAGCGCTGATCCGAGGATATGATGACCGCGCTGCTGAGATCACAAGGCCAATGCTTCCGACACCATCATGCTGCTCCGGCAGATGTTGGATAAGGCGCGATATGGAAGCAGCAGGCTGCGCTTGCGCCAGTACCCGCATGTCTGAACGTGCTACTCACACATTCAAACTTTGTCAGTACAGGAGGCGCGTGCGGAGGCCGACAACGAGGGCGTTGCGTCCGCCCGGCATCTCGCTCGGATTCCAGATATGCGTGACGACAGGTTGCAGGTCGAAGCCCGGGCGGATCTCGGCGAGGTAGGTCAGTTCCAGATTTGCCTCGAAGCTGCGGCGCGGCTGCGCGCTGCCCGACAGCCTTGCGAGGTCGCGGTCGAAGTCCCGTACGGCTTGCGCGTATTCGGCAAAAATGAAGCTTACGCCGAAGCGATCGTTGGGTCTTTCTGGCACGAGGTTGGCGAAGACGACCCCACCATCGGCATAGAAGCCGATGGTGCTGCGGTCCTGCGGCGCGACCGAGACGCGCCCGAAGACTGATACGCCTGACAAGGCATCACCGCCTGCGGGCCTCCACAGCTGCTGGTCGAGAATGCCATAGAGCCCCCAAGTGCCGCGGCGTCGGAGCGGCACGCCGACGCTTCCAGGGTCGGCGAGCAGCGAACCGTCCGCGGCGAAGCGCAGATCCTCGAACTTGCCCAGATGGCTCCAGCCGCCAAGCTTGAGGGTGCGAGCTAGGCCGGTCGCATCCGCCTCCTGGTTCCAGCGCCACCTTGCCTCGCCGAAGACGAGCGCCGGGTCCTGCACGCGGAAATTGGTGTTGTAGCGGTTGCGTACCTGGTCGTCAGTACCGTCGCGGCCTGGCGGGCCCGTGTTGCCGTTGAAGATCGCAGCCCTCATCTCGAACCTGGGGCTTGGCCTGAACCCCACCATCGCGCCGGGCGTCGCAAGCGGAAAGGCTGGCCCACCGCCTGGCAGGTTGAGCGCGCTGATCGTCGGGAAGTCGCTCTGGAGGAACATCACCGACAGGTCGGAGTAGAGGAACTCCACATCGGCTGCGAGCTGGCCCGCGCGCAGTCGCACAGTGTCCCCGAACAGGCTCTGCTCAAGCCACGCCTCTGAAAGGCGGATGCGCGGCATCGCCTCGATGGCAGCGATGGTGTTCACGCCGCCCACATAGTCGCGCCGAATGCGGCCCGAATTATGGAGGAAAAAGCCGTTTGCGTAGCCTCGCAACCCGGCGATGCCCGCCAGCCGTTCGAAATCGACCTGGAGGGAAGGCTCGAAGAGACCTTGGTTCACCCAGCCGCGCCGCTGCCCGCCGCGCACATTGCCAAGCACGTCGTTGATGTAGGACAGGCGGAACTCGATCCCCTGGTCGGAGAGCCTACGGACGATGCCAAGGGGGTCGCCGCCATCCGGCAAAGTGTCGCGCAGGGAGGACTCTAGGGGGCCATCCGATCGTGGGCCGCGCTCCTCGATTTGTGCCCGCGCACCTTTCCCGGGGGATGGAAGGATCAGCAGCAAGGCGGTCAGGAAAGCGCTCGACAGGGCGGACAAGATACGGCGGCTGACCGGCATGGACCTCTTTCCAAAGCCATGCCGGCTGGTAGATCATACCCGTCCGCGGCTGCTCAAGCCGCAGATGGTGATACTTGGCTCCAGTAAGAACCTAACCGGTCGCTACGCGTCTCGCATCCCTCTGGTTGAAGGGCACGGCAGCCTCGATGATGATTCCAACCCGTGCTCTCGGTGCCAGAGTTGAAGAGGTGCTTTGACCCGCAGAGAGCATCCACATAAGCGATAACCTCTGCCTTCTAAATTCAGAACAATATTTGTTCTCGGCGTCGTTGGCCGCTTCTGTTGGTGCCTTATATGGTTTACTCGCTTTGCGCTTGCGTCACGGTCGCACAGAACCGACTGCGGTAAGATGCCACGTCGCACGACCGTCGGAGCGGTCCAGCACAATTCAGCCCCGCTTACGCCAGCGCTGGATCTCCTGCTCGGCGGAGGCGGGGCTATCCGCCTCGTCGGGACTGAAGTCCCAGCGTAGCTCCTGGTAGGTGAATGGGGCTCCGCTAGCCATGCGCCGCATTATGACTGACAGGTTGGCAACAAAAGCGCTCAATCGGCACCTACCAAAAGCCCATCTGCCACCGCAGCGATAAACAGACACGACATTCCCGCAATAAAGATGGGCGCGGTGCTATCGGGATTACCTAAAGCAAGTAGCGAAAGGGCACCGGCGCACATGAGAGTTGTGCCGGTATTTCCGATGACCTCAACCGGCCAGCGTCGCCTCGTTGGCGCCGTCAGCGAGAGGGACGGTTCAACAACCAATCCTAGATGATCTTTCATATCCATAACGCGACAAACCTTCATGCTGCGAGCTTCTGTTGCGTTACGACAACTTGGCACCACCGACCCCACGCAGCGGCCCTCGCTGCCTGAGTATGCTGCGGCAAACGATCGAGGAACAGCAAGCCGGGCTGAGAGAGTCCAGCAGGCAGCGCCTGCGTTCGGCGCCGATCCCGGCGGGGATCGTGATGCTCCACAGATCCAGCTCGCGGCCTACCACCATCCGTAACCAGCTGATTCTTAGCTGGTCGGCGGTTCGGCGCCGGCTCTCCTCGGGCGTGATCCTTGATCGTGGGCTCATAGCGTGGATAGCAGACGCCACAGCCCTCGACGCCAGCCCAACGCGCCCTAACTTGCCATAGGGGCCGCGTGGCGCAATGGAGCGCCTGCCCGCGGCAGTGGGCTCAGTACGGCTTATGGCTATAACTGGTCGGCCCCATGGCCACCTCATACTCGCTGGCCCAATGATCCGTGTTAACACTACCTGGGCAGTCTGAAGTCAGGCGGCGGCCTAAGCTTTCGCCGGCAGT
>NZ_JCACHU010000067.1:0-6503 GCF_059504005.1 Belnapia sp.
ATCCGGAGCCTGTCGCGGCTATTCGCAATCCGCCGCAAACTTCGCAACAGAACCGGCGAACTTGCTCTCAGGTCGGACGACCTGGACGAGATCCTGACCGAGGGCATTGTCAACTCGTGCGAGATCGCATCGAAAAATCGCAATTGGTAATCCGAAATCGGTCTGTGCACCCCAATTTTGTTACCATAGTCGTCTATCCCGTGACATAAAGTAGCAGTCATTTCGGCGTCTGATCTTCAACTTGGCAATGCCGCACGGTGAGGTACCTCGGCGTTGATGCTGAGGATGTCCTTACCCTGTCAGAGGCCACGGAGATTTAACGACTTCCGCGAAACGTCTCATGCGGCTCAGGGCGGCACCCCCGTCCCGAGCCGCCAAGCAGGCAGGTCAGGCTGAAAGGCACTCATCGCAGCCGCTCTCGCGGTCCCTTTTGATCCTGGGAAGTGGACATGCGGTATGAAAAATACGGCGCCTCTGCCCCGCTCCACTTCTTCCATGAAGGCGTTCGGCGCGGCAAAGGTCAACCTACGGTCTTTGCTGGAATCAGCATACGCGTCAGCATTCGCCAGACGATGTGGCGGTGGGGGATGGGTCCATCTGACCTCGCCAGGATTCAGTAACAGTGGGATTGGCCAGGTCGGCCGCTATGCCGCAAACTCCAGATGCAAGGTGGAGGTCTATCGTGAAGCGTCGCGGTTTCCTGGCCCTAATGGCCAGCACCTCATCTTCGGCGCTGGCGCGACCCAGCGTCGTGCGTGCCCAGGGAACCGCAGGGGCGCTGGCTTTGCTCAAGTTTGTTCCACAATCGGACCTGACGCTGCTTGACCCCGTGTTCAACACGGCGCTCGTGACGCGCAACCACGGCATGATGGTCTACGATCAGCTGTACGGCCTGGACAGCAGCTACATCGCCCGGCCGCAGCTGGTCGAGGGCCATGTCATCGAAGATGGCGGGCGCAGCTGGCGCATCACCCTGCGCGACGGCATCACCTTCCATGACGGCTCCCCGATCCTGGCCCGAGACGCCGTCGCCAGCATCGACCGCTGGACCAAGGCCGATGTGCTGGGCCAGAACATCCGCGCCATCACCGACGAGATGACGGTGGTCTCTGACCGCGTCTTCCTGGTGAAGCTTAAGAAGCCTTTCCCGCTGCTGGCCACCGCGCTGGCCAAGCCATCCTCCTACTGCCCGGTGATGCCGGAGCGCTTCGCCAGGAACCCGCCCTCCGTCCAGGTCACGGAGATCGTCGGCAGCGGCCCGTTCCGCTGGGTGGCGAACGAGCGCATGGCCGGGTCGCGCGCAGTCTACGAGCGATTCGCCGGCTACAAGCCGCGCAACGAGCCGGTGAGCTTCCTTGCCGGTGGTAAGGTCGCCCGGGTGGACCGGGTGGAGTGGCACACCATCCCGGATGCCGCGACGGCCGGCGCCGCCCTGCAGCGGGGCGAGGTGGACTGGTGGGAACAGCCCACGGCCGACCTGCTTCCGCTGCTGAAGCGTGCCCGCAACGTGACAGTGGCGGTGAAGGACAAGGCCGGGCTGATGGGCATGATACGCCTCAACCACCTGCAGCCGCCCTTCGACAACCCGGCGATACGCCGCGCCTTCCTGCCGGCCATTAACCAGACCGACTACATGACGGCGGTCATGGGCGACGACCGCTCGCTCTGGAACGACCGCTGCGGGTTCTTCCTGCCCGGCACGCAGCTGGCGACCGAGGCGGGGCTGGAGGTGATGGCCGGGGCGCCGGACTACGACAAGGTAAAGCGCAACCTCCAGGCCGCAGGCTACAAGGGCGAGAAGGTGGTGCTGACAGTCCCGACCGACCTCACCGCTCTAAATGCCATGAGCGAGATCGCTGGCGACATGTTCCGCCGGGTTGGCATCAACTTGGATTATCAGGCCTCCGACTGGGGCTCAGTCGCGGGCCGAGTGATGAACAACCGGGACGGGTTGGACAGGGGCGGCTGGAGCGCCTGGTGCAACTACATCCCCGGCATCATCGCGCTGAACCCGGCGACGCAATCCTATGTCCGCGGGCCGGGCAGGGCCGGCACCTCCGGCTGGCCCGACCTACCGAAGATCGAGGCCCTGCGGGAGCAGTTCCTCGCCGCCGACAGCTTGACCGACCAGAAGCGCATCACCGAGCAGATCCAGCTGCAGGCCTTCGAGGACGTTCCCTACCTGCCGACCGGCGCCTACACCCCGCCCACCGCCTTCCGCAGCAATGTCACGGGCCTGATCGAGGGCTTCCCGCTGTTCTATAACGTGCAAAAGTCCTGACTGCAGCCGCAACCAGCGAGCCACGATACCCATGCCGCTTTACGATGACCCTACTGCCCGGCCGGACAGCACCGTCAATGTCGGCCCCCGCCTCGTATATCCCACGTCAGGGGACCATCACTGGCAGGAGATGCGCCCCTTCGAGGCCCCGCGCAACGACCCAGCGTGGCACGAGATCCATGTCTATACCGACGCCATCTCCTACACGCCGGGCGAGACCGTGCAGTTCCACGGCAGCACCAATGCCGAGGCCTGGACAATCGAGGTGACGCGCGACGGGCTGAACCCCACGGTCGTGCACCGGGAGGAAGGCTTGCCTGGCCAGGAGACCCCGATGCCGGTGGACGCCTATGAGGCGGGCTGCGGCTGGCCGGTGCTGCACAGCTGGACGCTGCCCGGCGACCTGCCCTCCGGCTTCTACCTGGTCGAATCCAGCGTTGCGCGGCGGCAGGGCGGCCGCTTCGTCCAACACCATTTCTTTGTCGTCCGTCCCTCAGCCGGCGCGCATCCGGGGCGGGTTCTGCACCTGCTACCGACCTGCACCTACACCGCTTATAACGACTGGGGCGGTGCCAACCACTATGGCGGCAGCCACGGGCCGGAGCGCAACGCGATGTCGCCGCTGCTGAGCTTGCAGCGGCCCTGGACCCGTGGCCTGGTGAAGCTACCGGAGAACGCGCCGCGCATCTGCGCCACGGTCGCCGAGCCGATGACCCCGTTGCGCTACGACTTCAAGGAATGGTCCTACGCTAACGGCTTCAGCTACTACTACGCCGCAACCGGCTGGGCGCAGTATGACCGGCACTTCGCCGTCTGGGCCGAACGCGAGGGCTATGCGCTCGACACGATCACCCAGACCGACCTCCAGCTGCGCCCGGAGGTGCTGGACGGCTATTCCTGCGTCGTCGTGGTCGGGCATGACGAGTATTGGACGCGGGAGATGCGCCTCGCCATCGAGGCCTATGTGGACAAGGGCGGCCATTTCGCCCGGCTCGGCGCGAATTTTACCTGGCAGATCCGGCTGGAGGAGGAGGGAAGACGCCAGATCTGCTACAAGAGCAATGCCCACCGGACGGACCCGATCCGCGCTACCGGCGACGATTCGCGCCTCACCAGCGCCTGGGAGGACCGGCATGTCCGCTGGCCCGGCGCCACCACGGTGGGGGTGAACGGGTTGGGCGGCACCTATGCGAATTGGGGCCGCTTCACCCCGCGCGGCAGCCGAGGCTTCACCGTGTACCGGCCGGAGCACTGGGCCTTCGCCAATACCGACCTGACCTATGGCGATATCTTCGGGGCTGAGGCGCGCATCTTCGGCTACGAGGTGGACGGCGTCGACTACACCTTCCGCGATGGCCTGCCTTATCCGACGGGGAAGGACGGCACACCCGACACGGTCGAGATCCTGGCCATGACGCCGGCCGTAATGGGGGAGGCACCACTCGAGGGCTACACCCTTCGCGCCTATGTCGGCGCGCATGACTGGTATGAGAAGGCCGAGATGATCCATGGCGTCGCCGATGAGGAAACGCTGGCGAAGTCCTACCACGGCTCCGGCATGATGGTGTCGATGCGGCGCGGCCGGGGCGAGGTGCTGACCGCCGCGAGCTGCGAGTGGGTCATGGGGCTGAAGCGGGGCTGCGCTTATACGCAGCAGATCACACGCAACATCCTCGACCGGTTCAGGACGGCTTCTCCTCCGGGCTCGGATCGGATCTAGTGTTCTGACTCCAACGCTTGTTTCCCGCGGCGGACCTTCTCGAGAATGTCGCTGGGCTTAGCGGTCCAGACGAACGGCTTGGGATGGTCGTTGTGTTCGGCGAGGTAGCTGTGAATGGCGACCTCCAGATCGACGACGCTCTTGAACACGCCGCGTCGGATCCGCTTGCGGGTGATCTCGGCAAAGAAGCGCTCGACCAGATTGAGCCAGGACGACGAGGTCGGGGTGAAATGCAGATGGAAGCGCGGATGCTGCGCCAGCCACGCCTTCACGGCCGGATGCTTGTGCGTGGCGTAGTTGTCGACCACCAGGTGCAAGTCGAGGTCGGCAGGCGTGCTCTCGTCGATGACGCCCAGGAAGCGGATGAACTCCTGA
Organism: Belnapia sp.; assembly: GCF_059504005.1. Classification (NCBI taxonomy): domain Bacteria; kingdom Pseudomonadati; phylum Pseudomonadota; class Alphaproteobacteria; order Acetobacterales; family Roseomonadaceae; genus Belnapia; species Belnapia sp. The sequence goes on from NZ_JCACHU010000067.1 coordinate 4,377, forward strand.
TGCCGGTGCCGCTTGGCACAGCGGCCGATGACGGTGCCGTCGAGCACGTTCAGGGCGGCGAACAAGGTCGTGGTGCCGTGGCGCTTGTAGTCATGCGTCATGGTGCCCGCACGGCCCCGCTTCAGCGGCAGGCCCGGCTGGGTGCGGTCGAGGGCCTGAATCTGGCTCTTCTCGTCCACCGCCAGCACCAGGGCCCGATCGGGCGGGTCCATGTACAGTCCGACGATGTCGACCAGCTTCTCGGCAAAGGCCGGATCGTTGGACAGCTTGAAGCAGCGCACCAGGTGCGGCTTCAGCCCGTGCGCCTGCCAGATCTTCTGCACCGAGCTCACCGCGATGCCGACTGCCCGGGCCATCGCCCGCGCCGTCCAGTGAGTCGCATCAGACGGCCGCTCTGTGGTGGTTTTGGTGACCACCTGCTGGACCACCAAGGCCGCCAACGGCTTGCGGCCGGGTGGCCGTGTCTTGTCACGCAACAGACCAGCAACGCCCTCAGCCGCGAACCGAGCCTGCCAGCGCCACACCGTTGGCTTCGACTGCCCAGTCCGGCGCGTGATCTCCATGGTGCCGGCGCCTTCACCACTCAGCAGCACGATCTGGGCTCGCCACACGTGCTTCTGTGGCGTGTTCCGGTCCGCCACCAGCCGCTCCAGCCGCCCCCGATCCTCAGGTGAAAGCTGGATCTCTACTCCGGTCCTCATCAGCACCGGATCGCACATCACGACCGGACTGGGAATCCTCTGTCTCGGTCAGAACACTAGCCGCTCTTATTCATCGGGTGGCAGTGGCGGGAGCTCCCACGGGTGATTTGAGCGGCGGGCACAGGTTCGCATCCGCGTGCGGCGGCGGTGTTGGGCTTGGACGGGCGGCGCTGGAGGTTGCTGGGCGGTTGGCTCGGCGGGGCATTGGCCCAGTTGGCTATGGTCCGGCTGGGTGGAAGCTGCGGGCGAGGCCGCGGAACAGCACGGCATGCGGGCAGGCGGCGGCGAAAGCGAGGCGAACCCGGCTGGCGGTTTCGATGACCCGGCCCGCCACCTTGAGCAGGCGTAGCCTGAGGGTGGCGAACTCGGCAGCCGCCAACTCATGCGTCGTGGGAATGCGGTCGCGCAGGGTCAGCAGCAGCCAGTAGGCGGCGGTGTGCAGGACGAGGCGGACCTGGTTGGCCAGTGGCGAGCGGCATGAGGTGCGGTCAGAGGCAAGCTGGGCCTTGTGCAGCTTCACCAGGTTCTCCGCCTGCCCCCTCGCGCAGTACAGGCTGTCGTAGACCCACTCGGCGCTGACCTGGTCGAAACTGGTAACCACGAAGCGGATGTCGAGGCCCAAGGTGCTCGCCTCGATGCGGGCCACCACCATCGTGTTGCACCGGTCAGCGGCATGGACGCATTTGTCCCTGCCCGCGTTTGAGATCATGCGGTGCGGACGTATTCCGGCCGCCCAAGCTCGAGCATTCGGTTCAGCACCTTGGCAGCGATGGCCATCTCGGTCGCCTGTCGCCCATCCGTTTGCGAGCGCAAGCCGTCGCCGATAACGCGCTTCCACCGGGAGATGTCGGCCTCCACCAGGGCGCGCCAGTTGTATCCCGACGCACGCTGCCAGCCGATGCGGCCGCGCTCGGCAATGCATCGCAAGTGCTCGTCGCGCTGCGTCGGCGCGGTCTCGGCCGCGGCGCTCGGCACCGCATTCGCGCGCGGTGGAACCACAACAACGGCACCGGGGTGCCGGGCCGCCACTGCGGCATAGACGTCGTCCCGATCGTAGGCACCGTCGCCGCTCAATGACGCCACAGACCCGTCGACCCGCTCAAGCAAGGAGCCGACCTGCGAGCCATCATCGGCATCCCTGCCGGTCAACACCGAGGCGACGACCTGGCTCGTGTCGGCATCGGTGGCGAGGTGAAGCATTTTCCAGGCTCGGCGCCGCTTGGTGTGCGGATTCCGGCGATGTCGGCAGCCTGTTCCGACGCGATGTCGGCAGGTGATTCCGAATGATGTCGGCATGGGTAGCCGCTCGTCACCGGGCTGATGGTTGTCTTCATCGGGTGTGCGGGTCGGGTCAAGCCTCGATCGGCTTTGGGTGCAGCTTTCGGCGCAGGCTGTCGCCGCGCAGATGGATGCGATGGGCGTTGTG
>NZ_JCACHU010000068.1:0-6154 GCF_059504005.1 Belnapia sp.
TCGTCCCGACGCTGGCCGACGAGGGCGTCTATGTCGCCAGTGAGGCCAGCTTCCATCGCGTGCTGCGCGACCATGGCCAGATGCAGCGCTGCGGCCGGGCTCGCCCGCCGCGAACCGCAGGGCCGCCGAGCACGCATGTGGCCACTGCCCCAGGGTGGTATCGAGCCAAAGGTAGGGCCACTCGCCCGACAGTGGTCGGTCGAGAAAGGCGCCAACCCGCTCGTCGATGTCCCGGCACAGCTTGGAGACGGTCGACTTCGAGATGCCGGACAGGCCCATCGCCTGCACCAGGTCGTCCACCCGCCGGGTCGAGACCCCGCCGATCCAGGCTTCCTGGATCACCGCCACCAGCGCCTTCTCCGGGGTCTTCCGGGGCTCCAGGAAGGGTGGGTAGTAGCTGCCCTGCCGCAGCTTCGGAATCCGGAGCTGGAGCGAGCCGAGCCGGGTGTCCAGCACACGGTCACGAAAGCCGTTGCGGTAGGTCAGCCGCTCGCCGGTGCGCTCGTGCCGCCCAGCCCCGATCAGGCCCTCCACATCGGACCCCATCAACATCTGCAGCACCGCCTCGGCGACACTGCGGAGAAAGTCACCGTCCCCGGCTTTCGCCAGCAGGTCCGCCAGTGGCAATCTGTCCTCGGTCATCGGGTCCTCGGCCGGTCAGGAGTGAGAGCTTCGCAACTCCACCCTAGCCGCCAGATCCGATGGCCACCCAAGCCCTACAGCCCGGACTACACCGGATTTTCCACCACCTGCGCAGACGCTACCGAAGCCGCCCCGGTAAGCGATCGATGCAACAAGGCAGCAAGGCAGAGCTGCAGGGACGCGACGAGAAACATAGTGGAAGTACACACACATGCGATAAGTGCAGCGTCGAGCAAGTGAGTTCAAATACTTCTGCCGCTGATGGCCCGATAGCGACATCTTCGTCCAGATGGGGGAGGAGGTCGGCACCCGCAACGCGGCGATCATCGCCGAGCACCCGGACTGGCTCCGCTACGACTGCCGGCGCATCTGCTCGGCAAGGCGCTCGGCGGCCGGTATCGCGACCAGCGGCAGACGTGGTTTGCCCTCCACTTCCTCGGCGAGGGTGCCGAATCCGCCTCGACCTCGACCCCCATCCGGAATTCGACGCCTGGCGGTGGACGCCGTTGGCGACGCTCCGGTCCCTGGCCGTGTCGTTCAAGGCGGAGATTTACGCCGTCCTCGCCCGCGACTTCGTCGGCCACGCCGGCTGACGCGGGCGGCCCGCCCCCTCAGGCGAACATCTGGTCGGTGTCGTGCACGGTGAAGGTCGCCGCGCCGTTGCTGACCAGGTCGGCGGAGCCATTGGCGACCGCGACGCCGTCATAGCTGATGCCATCGACATGGAGGTTGCGGTCCATCGCCGCGCTGCCACCCCAGGCATCGTTAAGGAAGGTGACGGCGACCTTGTGGTCGCCCGTCGCCCAGTTGCCCTTGATGGTCACCGTGTCCGACAGGCCTGACGAGTGCCAGGCCGTCGCGGTCTGCACGCCGCCGATCTGCACGTTGTCGACCTTCACGGTGTACTGCGCACTACCCTGATAGGCATCCTGCGAGATGCGCAGCACCAGCGTGTCGGAGCCGGTGCCGAGCGCGATCTGCGCCGGCGCCGGCGCGATGGAGGAGCCGGGGATCGCGGTGCTGTCCTGCAGGGCGAAGCTCGCCGTCCCCGCGCTGGTCAGCGCCGCCGCACCCTTGGCGACCGCGACGCCGTCATAGGTCATGCCGTCCACGAAGAGGTTGCGGTCGGCGCCCGGGCCGCTGCCCAGGGCATCGTTGAGGAAGGTGACGGCGACGGTGTGGCTGCCGACGCCCCAGTCACCCTTGATCGTCACCGTGTCGGACATGCCGGAGAGGTGCAGGGCGGTCGCAGTCTGCACGCCGCCGATCTGCACGTTGTCGACCTTCACGGTGTACTGCGCACTACCCTGATAGGCATCCTGCGAGATGCGCAGCACCAGCGTGTCGGAGCCGGTGCCGAGCGCGATCTGCGCCGGCGTCGGCGCGCTGAGCGCGACGCCCTTGGCCGGGGTCCAGAGCGGCAGGCCGCTTTGGTCATAGACCGCATTCCCCTCCCCCGGCTGGTTGGCGGCGGCCAGGCGGCCATAGCCATAGCCGTAGTAGGCAACGCCATCGGTGGGCAGGGCGGCGGTGAAGTGGACCTGCAGCGTGTCGGCCGACACCACCTTGACGGAATCGGCGGTGACGGCGCCGGCGGCATTGCGCACCGACCAGCCGATGCCGCCCGCGGCCTGCGGGTCCAGCGCGGCGAAGCCCGCCGACTGATCATGCGCCACCTTCACCAAGAGCGTGGCCGCATCCTGCAGGGTGGCGCTGACCGCCTTCGGCCCCTCATCCGCGATATTCCCCTTGGCCAGGGCCATGGGCGAATTCGGGCGGGCATATTGCGCCCACTCCTCAGCGAGTGCCAGGGCGAGGCGATGGCCGGTCTGCACCGTGTCCTGCTTCGACATGTGCGCGGAGCCGTAGTTGAGCGTCGTAGTCTCCGTGGGGAATTTGTAGCTCATGTCGAGGTCGAGGTCGCGCGCGCCGACGAGCGCGCCGAAGGAGCGATCGGCCGAGAGCTCTTCCATGCCGAGCCGGATAGCCTGCGTCGTCGCGTTGGAGGCGCCGACGAAGGGAATGGCGCTGACGAAAACATAGGGGCTGTGGGCGGCGTCGAGGCCGAGGCCCTTGCGCACCCAGGATGCATCGGTGCGGACGGCGCTCCCCCACTCGGCCTTGGTGAGCGAGGTGTTGAGGCTGTCATACTCGCTGTGGAGCCAGACGACCGCCGTCTCCGTCGCTTGCGGATGCGGGTTCTTGGCGATGTAGTTCAACAGGTCCTGCTCGTGCGACTTCGCCTGCCAGCTGCCGTCTGTGCCGCGCTGCACCCAGTCGCCGATGAAGGAGGTGCCGCTATAAACCGTTTGCTGCCCCGGCGTGTACCAGTCAGCGGTCAGGCGGATCTTGTCGTTGACGCCGTCGAAGCCGAGCAGCTTCTGTAGGTCGGCGATCAGCGTGGCGGCGCCGACGCCGCCGAAATCATCGCTGAGGAGGAGGAATGCATTCGACTGACCGCGAATGAGGACATCGAGTTCCATATCTGGTCTTCCCAATTTCGAAGCGACAATCGACGGACGGTATTGGAATGCGTGAGGGACAAGACTGCAGACAATATGGTTTCGGCTTTATCGATGTTTCGCAGATGCTGGTCGTCTTTCATGGGATTGCTTAGGCTTTGAAATGAAATTTTCGACATGACGTGTGATTTAGACATTGCGCGAGCAGGCTGCGGGGGCGGCGGTGCGCTCTGACGTCGCCACCGGCCGGCCTGGGCCTACGGCCGCCTTAGGCTCACCCAGCCGCGTCCGCCAGACCATCCTGAAGTAATCGGTCCGGCCCAGCATCCTTCACGGCAGCGCAGATAAGTCTGCGCGGCCCACACAGCGCTGCCCGCCAGACTGTTTCGCATCAAAATCTATATCGTCTAGCCAAGGATCAGTGCGGGTCCGCCGAGGGACCGGTTGGTTGGCACGATGATTGCGGCACCTGATGGTACCCGGACACGGAATAGGAGAGTGGATAACCGTCTTGGTGACGGAGACTGTACGATCTCGAATTATATTCTTTGAAATACGCAGAAATGTAATGTAAACGAAGTCGCGAGCTTACACGTCCGAACTTGGAGTTCAGCATGCTCACCCTCAGGATTTCCCAGGATGCGTGGCAGGGGAACGCCCAGTACACGATTTCGGTCGACGGCAAGCAGTTCGGTGGCGTCCGCACCGCCAGCGCCTCGCATGCGAGCGGCAAGTACGACACCGTCTCCATCTCCGAGATCGGCGCCGGCTCGCACAAAGTCACGGTCAATTTCGTGAACGACGCCTATGGCGGCTCCGCCGCCGCGGACCGCAACCTCCATGTCGACGGCATCTTTCTAAACGGCGTGAGCCAGAACAGCGCGGCGAAGCTCGCCCGCGCCGGCGCGAAGGACTTCGCCATCGGCGGCTCCTCCGGCGTCTCCTATGTCGGCGAGCAGATCCTGCCCTCCGGCTGGAAGCAGCGCGATGTGGTCGAGAGCTTCGACGCCGGCAAGGGCATGTTCTCTCATAGCTGGGGTCCGGGCAACGACACCTCGGTCAAGGGCCAGCTGACCCTGCGGAGCACCTGGGACGACCAGAGCAGCGGCACGATGATGAAGCCGGCCGGCGCCGACAAGGGCTTCGGCTATGGCCTGTACAGCTTCACCATCAAGGCGGAGGGTCATGTCGGGCCCTATGCCCTGCTCTGGCCGAGCACCGACAAATGGCCGGGGCCGGAAATGGACATGTTCGAGATCCTCGCCAACGGCACGCCCTACAACACGGTGCACTGGCGCGGCTCCGACGGCGGCGACGGCTATACCAGCTTCATGCTGGGCAATGTCGACGAGATGCGGAAGCACACCTACTCCCTGCTTTGGGAGTCGGGCCGGCTGACCGGCTTCGTCGACGGCATCCAGAAGTGGACGACTACTGCGCATGTCCCCAAGGATCAGGCCCATGGCGGCGAGAATGCCGTGCCATCCCTTGGGATGACGACAAACAACAACAACGGCGAACTCGGCGGCAAGAATTGGATGACCGCCTACGAATTCTCCTACGCCGACATGAACCCGCTGGGGTGATCCGTCACCAGCCCATGCTTCGTCCGGCACCATCGTCCCAGGGCCGGGCGACGCCGCCGGCGGGCGGCAAGGCCGGCAATCAATGCATGCCGAGCTGCGCGTAGATCCACTTCACATAGATGCCGAAGGCCTCGGTCGTCTTGATGTCGAGGTCGCGCCCGGCCGGCAGGTCGATGCTGAAATAGTCGGCCATTCGCTCCGGGCCGGCGGTCAGCACGGCGTAGCACGCTGCCTCCCTTCAAGGAGGCCAACTCTCTCATCCAGGCCAGATCCCAGCTAGGGGGAAGGTCGAATTGCGGTGCTTGCTATGCCAATCCAGGCAGAGATGCAGCGCTCGAGCGCTGCAGAGCCTGCGATGCAGTGCTGTCGCGGGAGAATGCAGATTGATGTCCCGACGCGCACCATCCGCCCCGAAGCCCGCAACCCTCGCAGGGATCTGCCAAGCCGTCACGACCGAGGGTCGCCGTCACATCCCCACCGGCCAGCGTCCTCGCCGCTGCCAGGGCGCATCCGCAGCGATTCTTTCCTATGGCAGTCGAGAATGAGGCCAAAGATGGCAAGGCGTTGGAAGAGGCTGTGGCTTGTCACGCCAAATCACACGCCCGCAGGCATCCCCATTGGTTTCCGGCGCCGCGAACTGGCAATCTGAATCTCCGTTGCAGCCTGGGCCTTCACCAATGCCGAGCTGAGCCGCGCTACCATCTCGGCACCTCTCTTCGTCCGCCTGGCGACGACACTGCGGCGATTTCCCCACTCTACCTCACGCTGGATCAATTCGTCTTCCTCAAGCCGGTCGAAGCAGCGGGTGACCGCAGGCTTATTGATTTGAAGATGCTTAGCCAAGCCTCGTACTGTTTGCGGCTGGCTTGTGTGGTAGATCGTCAACGCGATGGCGAGCTGACGCAGAGTGAGGTCCGCCTCGTCGCTCCGGATCTCGTCCAAGAATGCACGCCGAATGACGTGCAACAGGTGGTCGTCTTGAACTGACTTTCTGCTCATCTATTGCGCTCTAAGGATCGAAGCTGCCTACGTGCAGCCGCGGGCTTTGAGGGGGGGTGAAAGCCTTGCCCGAGGGGAACCGGTGGGACCTTCCAAAGCCCGCAGCGATGCGACATTACTATATCGAAGCTTTATTGCCACGAAATAGTGAGATGGTTCGGGCCAAAAGTTAGACCTGGGAAAGCAGAGCGGCTCCAAGATCGCGACTGACCACCACGTGCCGAGGCCCTTCCCGGCAGCATGGCCTGTAGGGGTAACTGCAGCACCACGTTCAGCGTGCATATCCCTGGCCGGCAACGAGGATATGACGACCAGCCCGCGCTGCTTAGCACCATGAGGCCGAAGCCGAGCCGGCAGCCGCAAGCTCATGATATCGAAGCGCAATGCTGCCGGGGCTGTTCCCACAGCGCTCACATGCGATAAGCACTGCACAGAGCATGCCATCAGACTGGGTCAGGTGCTCCG